>NZ_AUDC01000019.1 GCF_000425265.1 Maridesulfovibrio zosterae DSM 11974 | reverse complement strand
CCTGAGCCTGCGTCAGGCACAGGAACTATTCGGGCAACTGCAAAACACAATTGATGAAGACGACAGCCTGCTCATGGCCCGGCTGACTTCACTGGATGAGATTACAGCCATTCCGGAAAATTCAATACTCAAGGCTGCAGTCATGGCCAATGATTTAAGAAAATACCATCCTCGCATTCCAAAGAAATTAAAAGTTTAAGGCATGCAGGAGAATTCAATGTATAGAAAACGATGGTTTATTATCACTTACGATATCACCGACCCCAAAAGACTAAACAAAATTTTCAGATACCTAAAGCTATTCGCCCTGCATGAACAAAGGTCCGTATTTACGGCTAACCTCACTGAAAAACAAAAAAAGCATACCATACGCAGACTGAAAGCAATGATTGATGATGCTGAAGATACGGTCTGGATATGCCCGGCAAGATCGGCCAACGATATCTGGCTGAACACTTCTGATGGCGAAGCAACATTTCTTAAAAAAGTATCAAATTTCCTACTGAGGTATTTCTCATGAACGCAGTTACCCTCATTATCGATAAATCAGGAACAACCATCATCCGTGACGGCAAATCACTTGTTGTGAAACTCCCGGACGGTAACAGCTCGCGTATTCCTTTCAGTAGGATCGGGTCAATGGTTGTGTATTCAAAAGCAAACGTTGAAACAACTGTCTGGGGAGAACTGGCCACCAGAAACATCCCCTGCGTAATCCTGCCATCACGCGGCAATGGTAATGAATGCTGGGTAGGCGCAGGGCTAAACGCCAAAATTGATGTTCGCATGATGCAATTCAGGGCTAAGTACTCTTATACCAAGAGTCTTGAAGCCCAGAAATTCGTCCTTGGCAAAAAGCTTGCTGCCACCATCGCCCTTATCGATTGCCTTGAATATTCAGCAAAAAAGAAAGGCATCTCAGAAGATGCAATCAAGGTAAGAAATGAAATCGAAACTGCTACACTCAAACTCATCAATAACGAGCAAAAAATATCAACAATGGGAATTGAAGGTGGCGCAGATAAATCCCTTTACGCATTGTATGTAAAGCTGCTCCCACCAAAGTGGGGCTTCCAAAAAAGAATCCGCAGGCCACCTACCGACCCGTTCAATTCCCTGCTATCCCTGTGCAGCACGTTGGTTTATTCTGAAACACTCAACCAGATATTGCTCCACGGCCTTGATCCGTGCATAGGAATTATCCACGCAACACGCAGGAACAGATACAGCCTCGCCCTTGACATTATGGAACCGCTGCGTCCGGCAATAACCATGTATGCTTATATGCTGCTGATCGAGAAATTCACCCTGCGGGACTTCGCCATAAATCCTGATATCTGCCTCCTGCGCAAAAATGCCCGCTCCGAGTTTTACTTCCAGTGGCATGCAATCACTCAAGGGTGGGGAAAACTTCCGGGCTGCAATTCCACAAAAGATATGAGCCTGAAGCAATGCATAAGCGAAATTGTCACAGACTTAATTGCTTTCTTGGAAGGAGGTCCTGAAAATGACTGACCTGCTGCAACAAATCACCAGCCCCGAGACCATTAACAAGGCATGGAAACAGTTGAACGGAGACAAAGCCATGTGGTTGCCTGGAATCAGCCGCGCTGAAATGGAAAGGAACCTCCCTCTGCACCTCATAACACTTGCAGATGAAATCCGTACTGGTAAATATTGCCCCGGCACGATCAGACTTTTTCCCTTGAAAAATGCAAAAGGAAAGCAACGTACAATATCCGCTTTATTCCTGCGCGACAAACTAGCCCAGAAAGCGGTCCAATGCGTGCTGACACCACAAATGGAAAAGCATTTCCATCAGGATAGTTATGGTTACCGTCCTGGACGTTCCGTGGACATGGCTGTGAGAAAAACCCAAGAGTTCATAAAATGCGGAATGAATTGGGCATTGGATGCGGATATAACAAAATTCTTTGATTCAATTCCGCATCGTCAATTGAAAAAGACCGTGAAAAAATATGTAACGCACGGTCATGTCCAATCGCTGATTTTCGACTGGATCAAAACCGGAACACCGCGCACAGGCATCTTCCAGCAACGCCGTGGGATCCCGCAGGGCAGCATCATCTCGCCGCTGCTTTGCAACATCTTCCTGACTCCATTTGACAATAGCCTTTCGGCAAGGAACCTGCCATTCGTGCGCTTTGCAGACGATTTCGTCATCTTCACCATCTCTGAAAAAGAAACGATCAAAGCCCGCAAATACGTGGATAAATTGTTGCAAAAGATGGGTTTGGAACTTCACCCACAAAAGACACGCATAGTCCCGCCCGACAAGCAGTTTATCTTTCTTGGAAAAAAGATTCGCTAAACGAAAGCCGCCCTGAAATTTCAAGACGGCTTTTTCATTTCAATCCGCTGTCATTATGCGGAATCGTTCAACTAAAAAAAATTCCTGGAGAAATGAATTTTTCAAGTTTCAATCCGCTGTCATTATGCGGAATAGTTCAACGTATGCATATCTTTATAGGACTTATTGTTATGTTTCAATCCGCTGTCATTATGCGGAATAGTTCAACAAGAATAAAAACATAAAATAGAAAATAAGGGGAGTTTCAATCCGCTGTCATTATGCGGAATCGTTCAACGGGTACCGTATGCGGAATCGTTCAACGGGTACCGTTTTTTATACCCAGTTAAACTAATACCTTATATACCCCCATTTTTCACTCATTTCAAGTAACACAAATTAACTTACTGGTCACATGAAGCACACCACAAACTCGCATTTCGCGACCAATATCTTTTACTTTATTTTCAAGACCTTACTAAAAAAAGCATCACATATAATGAAAATCACAAGCTTCGAAAAACTGCAATCGGCAAAAAATTAACATTCCCAAATAAAATCTGATAAATACAAAAAGCCCTGAGCACGGGAAATGCTCAGGGGATAGTAACAGACAACACGAGAAGCAAAACTAATCAAATCTTATTGGCTCTGGGCTATATCCTGAAAGCAAATTCTTGAAGACGACACTTCTGCGATTTGGGATATAAAACCTGCTGGGCCTTTTTCCTTTTTTTGTGCTATCCGTAACTGGTACGGATTCCGTTCCAAAAACAGAAAATGCAGATGTCGCCAGCTCTTTCGCTGTATCAGAAACATATTTTGGAATGTCTCCCATATCATCTCTAAATGCATAATATGGGAATTTAGAATTATCACCCAAAATTTCATATGCTATATCTTCCATATTAGCCTTTTTGCTTAAACGAGCAGGGACAATGCCCTTTTCCTTGCTAAATAATAACAACAAAAAGAAAAATAATTTTGCCCCCTGCAATTCTAACTCATACTTATCAGCACGTAAAACACCACAAACTGAATCCTTACCAGCCTTCAACTCAATTACGGCTTCAAGACCATCAAACATAAACTGACTTTCAACAATCCGTGAAGCAACCTTCTTATATCCAGCGACCTTATCTACATCACTCAAAGCAAACACCGGAAGCTCACACAAATCAATCAGCTCGTCCTCTTCTTTCTTTGGCTGCCCGGTATTTTTATCCAAAGCCGGATAAAAAAGCTTCTTTCTTTCCATCAGTTCTTTCCCAGCAGGAATATGGAAAACCCTATGTCCCCCTTCGCCCAATATTTGGAATGTGGTGTACAGAAAAACACTCATGCTGGCCCGTCCGCCGATTACGGCATAAATGGTATTGTGCTTGGCCAGCTCCATAACCTCATGCATGATGAAAACTTCAGCAATACGGGAATCCTTGGCGTTCGTTATGTCCACAAGTGGTTTACCTCCGTCACTGATCACATGCACATTTTGCGGTGTAAAAACGACATCTTCACGCCCGTAATTCTCACAGAAAGACTTGAATTTACTGCCGGGATTTTCTCCTCTTTCTCGGCGTATCTTCTTCTCATTCTGTTTGCTCATAGTCCGCACATCATATCCAAGACCGCTATAAAGAGAATTCTGACCTTCTTTAGTCGTTATAACATGTACTTTCTCCGGGTACTCAAGATCATAATATTCCGATTCAGGGTCTGCGCATTCCCGGTGCAATGCATAAAGAGCTTCAGTTACAAGCTGAGGGTTCACCCCGCTTAATACCAGCAAAGCAACTCCATTCTTTTTTCCACCATCATTTACACCCATCATTCACCTCCATTTAGCAAACTGACAGAGAAACAGCCAAGTCCATGCGAAGTTTTGCCTCCGACATGAACGAGACTCCCGCCCAAAAGTATAGGCAGATAAAAACCAGGAACACCAAAATATCGTACGCTACCGGACATACCGGAAAGATCTATGCTTGCTTCCTGTCGCTGCGAATATCGGCGGGCCTGAACATAACGCAAATTCGGATCATCTTTTACGCCCTCGGCCACCTTCCAGAACTTCGGTGCAAAGCGGCCCATGCTTCCGGTATAGTAATGGCGTTTAATATCACGCAATCTTGTAACCGTCTTGCTGATCAATTTATGGAATGACATAGACTTTAAGCTGTTGCCCTTATCATCAATAATCTGAAAAGGCGTCTGAAAATGAGCCGCAACATCATATTTGCCTTCGAGATTAATGCCGGATAATTCTCCGGCAACAGAAGATTCCAGCGAACAGCAGCTCTCATAATCCAGCCCGGACGAATCCCCATGGGAAAACAAATTGTTCGGCCTGTATGAATAAAAAGGACGATAGGGTTCGAGGTTACGTTCCCCCCACCATTTTGAATCCACTTCCGGGAATACAATCTCATCGAGAACATGATTCATAGCCGGAACCAATATTTCCGCCAATTCAACAGCCCGCCCGAAAAGATTCAGGTTCAGCATATAAATCTGCTCGCCATCATGCGCCGGCCCACCTTCGGTAATACTAAACACAAAAGGAGGTGAAATATCGCGCACTTTACCTTTACACTTATATGTAGGCATAAAAAGACGGGGATAAGAGCACAGCTCAGCCTTGGCGCATCCGGAACAACTCCGGTTGCGGAAATCAGCATATTCAAATGATCTGCAAAAATGGCTTTTCAAAAACAATCCCAGCCGGGAACGAATCCGGCTGGTCATGAGAGAATGACTGCCATCCTCCTCACGCACTAGAAAAGGCCAACGGGCCGGTCCCGCAAATGGTATGCGGAACCGGCTTACTTTTGTACTCAGGAGCGGGAGGTATGATTCTATGTGGGTTGCAACATATTCCTCAAGAGTTTTGTTCATCATCTATCCTGAACTCTAAGGACTCGTTAATACCCAACAAGGTGTGCTCTCCTGTCCGATATTTTTTCTTTCTATTAACAAACCACTGATAGCCCACATAGCGCACATCCAGACCTTCAGTTCCCTGTGGATCGCCAATAGCTTCAAGATCGGCAATGGCCTGTGCGTTTCCAAGTTCTTCCTTGAAAACGGAAACATATTTCTTAATTGCTTCAGACAATGATAAACTGTTTACCCCACGCATTGGACGCTTCAACCATTCCCAATGGGCATGGTCTGCCATAATAGTTTCAATATCCTGATCAAGGTAGCAATCACCGTAAAGTTGGCTAAAACAATTTCGTAAGCTACCGGGAGCGTATCTTTTTTCACGGTCAATAAACATTAAGCCCTTACAGCTGATTTTGACCCTTCCATAGCCATAAGGTTTTCCCATACCAAGCTGATGACGGAATTTTTCATCCGGCCTGAGAGCGTAAAGCAGCATGCCGATTTCAGCATCCGAACAATTTTCAAAATCGATATATGTCTGAAAAACAGTACCCTTTTTGACCGGTGTCACTTCCTTATTATTTGGTACAGCATCAGCCTTTGGGATATCCTTTGTTCTTTCACTGTGACGGTAGAACTTACGTCCCATAGGTTTTCGCAATTCTTTCAAATTTTCCCCGGTAGTGTAGTAAAAACCGGGACAAGGAGGCTTCGGGGCCATGAGCAATGGCAAAAAAGTCGTTTTATCCAATGCTTCTTCACTGGCGGTTAACGCATGCTCAAACTTCAGCCGTCCGGCCAATGCACCCTTACCATCAGAGTTTCCATCTACAAAACCAAGCAAGGCTGAAGCAGGTGTAAGTTCCACTTTTTCAATATATTCACCACTCGACGAAGGGGGGAGAAATTTTGGATTTATTTTTCCAAACAATTTATTTGTACTCAGACATTCTTGACTTTCATCAATATTATAATAAGCCATACGCCAAATTGACGAAAAAGAGACCTCAGAAACCTCACCATATTCAACGTCAAAAGCGACAATATCTCCTTCCTTTAGCCGAACAGTGGGATATCCATTTATAAAATCGCTCTTTCTTCCTCTCGGAAGATAAGGGTGACGTAATCTCTCATTTTGCTCGTTGAAATTTTGCTGCATGAAATAATCGCACAATCCTTCGAAATGAGATTTAGCTTCTCCCAAAGGATAGTCTCTAAACTCTCTTCCATGTATTTCAAAGCTTAAGAAAAACCCATCTGCTGCTTTTGAAGGCATCAAACGTATTTCTTTTCCATTTTTACTATCCTTACCCAGAATACGAAAAACACCGTACTCATGGCCATCGGCAGGGAAATACTCCTGCACCTCCTCCAAAAAATCCTGACGCTCCCTATTGTGGTCAAATTGTTTATCAATTACTCGAAAAATTTCACCTGTAGCAGAATGATCATTAAGTTTCCAGTTATCGATCAATTTAGACCAGATTCTCTTTTTTTCCCCAACTCCAGACCTAAATTTCCTCACATAAAGTTCGCCATTTTTATCAACAAGAACACCATAGTAAGGAAGACCCTCACGATAATTCTTCCTTGAGCTATAATTCAAATCGCCGAGCACTCGCAGTGAAGAATTACTGGCAGCTTCCATCACGGAGGAAAGCATCCCTTTCAAACTGCTGGCAGGGATGGCAGGCTTGCCGTCAATCTCAAATTGGTAAACAAAAGAAGGTTTGCCATCGCGTTCCTGCTGACATGCGCCAATGATCATGGGTGACTCGACTTCAATCTCAAATAACACCCTGCCTGAACTTCCGCTAAATTTATCAACAAATATGTTATCTTTTTCATTTGCAGTGTAGGACTTGCAATCATGGTCCAGCCCTACAAAATGGTATGGATATATAAATGCATCCCCAGTCCTTCTTTGCACCTTACTTTTTTTGTGAGGTTCGGTCTTTCTATTACTCTCATTACTTTTTTTATGTGATCCGGCCTTTCTATTACTCCCAGCAAAACGGTCGTTGCTAAAAAAACCATTAAGACGACTGTACTGTGTATAATAATTTCCAACCTTGCTTACGCTGATAGGAAATAGCTGTTTCATCCGCTCCCGGTCCTGATCACTTTCAAAGTTGACATAACAGCGCAGACTCTCACGCTGAATAACAGTTCGAAACTTAATACCCTCACTTTCCACACTCTTTTTAAGAGAGCTAAGTAGGGTGTCGATGTCATCACCCGCCTCAAAATGGATCACCATGCTGATATATTTCATACTGCCGCCTCCACGCCTTTCGACTCATTTGAAATCAGCCCCGTAAACATCACATGCTGCACAAAACCATCATCATCCAACAATTCAACAGCCTCCAGACTGACCGTCTTCTTCGAATCACAACCTGGATAATCAAGCTTCCGTGGAATACGCAATGTCGTCCATCCGCCGGTCTCATGAGGCTCTCCTTCAAGGGGATATGCTGTCCTCCGGCATGCTAATGAGACCTCGCTCTGTTCAACTTCTGAAGAATCCAGAAAACCTGAAACAGAAAACGGTTTCTCTGAAAGCACGGTAAAACGCAACCCTTCTTCCAGATTCATGATCCACAGCTGACAGCCATTCCCGAATGCCCTGAACTGGGTACAATATGCACGGTCCACAATAGTTTGCGAATCAAACTTCTCTAATTCACATGAACTGAATGTTTCATTGAGCTGAACTTCCAACCCGGCGTCCAGTCCAAACTGCCCTACACTGAATTTATCCGGGCAGGAACCGCAGGCGCGATATATGGTCACGTTATGCAACATGGCGTTCTTCCTCTTCTTTCTCTTCTGATGCACCTTCGATCATTTCGACTAACTGCTCCAAAGCGGGATACTTCATCAGATCTGTGATTCGAAACCTGTAAAGCTCGTTTCCTGCCGAGACGACCATCCAACTATTTTCCATCTCAGGGAACACCCTGCCGTGTCCGTTTCGGGTGCCGGAACCAATGCTTAAGTCACCCATATAAAAATCAGCAAAGGTCATCAGCAATATGTAGAATTCCCATAAAGAGACATCCTGCACCTGAATGAAGGAATCTTTAAAAATTGCTCCATGGCAAACCTGCTCCCTGAACTTGGCACCATCAAGTGCGCCACCATGAAACCTGTCGATCGCCACATGGTCATGTACAGGACGCTCATCAGAACTCGAACTGCCTGCATATATTCCGCCCGCAAAGGAAACTCGCGACTTCCAATCTGTTTTCCCGAAAACTCTACAAGCAGCGCATTCCTGATTCTTGCTCCCGGAACAGGACAAGAGCATATGATCCGGCAGGAAGTCCGGCTTGTTATCCTTTGTCAAAGAAGGATCGCAACAATCTTTTCCGAGGGTGCGAAGAATACGCTCAGCACGGGACCGGAAGACACCACGTAAAGAAGTGCCCGGCAGATGTGGTTTATTATCCTGTAAAGTTACGGGTGCCAGATTATGTCCGCTGAGAGCAGCTTCCAGCGGATCATTAATAATGAAAGTTGAAGGAAAAATAATATTAAAATGCAGCGCGGCCCGGAACTTACCATTAACAACATGCATAAAGTCAGGGACTTCTTCTTTCACACCACCAAACGTAAGTTTTTTACCCTGTGGAAGTCTCTTTGGAGAGGCAAGATACTGAAGAACCTGTTCCTGTTTAGAAAAGTCGAACGCATATTTATCACACTCCACGCTGACACGTCCCATGCCGCTTGTTCCCTTGCGACCTATTGAAACCAGCCCGGCATTAAGCTCTTTGAGAATGTGTTCAAGTGCTAGCATTTCCTCATCTGAAGGGTTTTCCATCCTCAGAAGAAAAGCGAACCGGGCACCGGGAAGCACTGCTTCATAATTATATTTTTTGTGATTTGCTGCTGTTCCGGTCCTTCTTTCAATAGCGACACCGTTACGAACCCTGATTTCTACGTCTTCAAACGGATCGGTATAAACATGGATTCTGCTGGGCAATAAGTCCTTTTCTTCAGCCTCAGCCTTGGACGAACTTCCGAAGACCCGGCACACGCTGCATGAACAGACTTTTGATTTATCCACATGCTCAGTAGCCGCATAACCGCCGACACGACACTTGCCCCCGAAATACCGGACCAGTTCGTGGCGCAAAACACCGCGCAGCGAACTTCCCCGATAATATATTTTGCCGTCCACTGTTTTTGAAAGTTCGCTCTCAATATTGGAATCGTCACTCCCTGAAGTGCAAAATTCACTGACCAGCGTACATACACCTTTGTAGTAGACTATTTCCTTAAGCTCATTCTGCATCAGCTTCCTCCCCTGCAACTCCGGCGAGCTCCGCCATTTCCTCTTTTAAGGTTTTCATAAAAATGGAGAATGCGACCTGCTCTTTCATCTCTTGTGGAATATCTTCTTTAAACAACTCTACGAATTTATTTTCAAATTCAGTATGCGGAACATTCTTGCCTTCATCCCAAATCTTCTTCAATTCTGTAGAGAAGCCATGCAGTCTAATCGGATTTCCTCGTCCGTCTGATTTGCCTGCGGAATCTTCCACTCTCTTAGCGAGATGAGCTTCGACTTCTTTAAAATTTATACAGACTCCAAGCTCAGCAATGTATGCGTATCCGACCCGTCTATCCTGTTCGTTTTGAAATATCTTTGCCAGTTCTTCCCTTATTTCCTCGCTATACATCTGCTCCCCCATCAGTTGTCGGGTAGGCTATTTCCACCCTGCCGAAACCAACATTGCGCATTTCCCCGATACCTTCGTCGTAAATCCTAAAAACATCATCAGAAATGCTTTCAATTTCATCTGGGTCTTCGGTCTTGATTTCAAAAGAAAAAACCGAACCAGAATCAAAAGATTTCATCGGCGCGCAAGGCAGGCCATGCACACCCGACCAGCCATTAATCTCGCATGATGCGGTAAAAGTCTTTTCCAGATTCATTTCAACCAAATCCGAGACCGAATCAGAAAAAAAGAAACTTTTATCCGGGAAACAAGGATTGAACCACTTATCTAGAAAGATCGCTGGAGTCTGGAGCATAACCACAATCCTCCTTTGTACCTTCAGATGTGTATTTGTCGCTGCAAAAGCAATTAATTCATCAAAATTACACTTAAGCGGACTGCCTGCTTTTTTTCTTCGCCCGAAAGAAAGATTGAAACTGTTGTCGGGAGCTGTGCTTATTTTTCCCACAAACTCATTGAGTTGCGCTTTTTCCCCATACAACCAACCGATCATATGTTGATTTTTTTTAATTATATCAGTGGAGAAAACGCCATCTTTCAGGGTTCTCTTGGCCCTGTTCGCAATATTATTATTGATGCGCACTTCCTGCTTTAAACTGAAAGGAACTATATTTCCATCGTCCATGCGCAGCAGAAAGGGGCTGCTAACCCGGCTCAACTCAGCTTTGCAGACACTACAACAATTGGAAGCCTGGCTGCTATCATCGCAGAGATCATATATGCCGTGCTTCAACCCTCCGTACTTGCATGTGTATGCGGAAAGAGGGGTACGGTAAGGATACCTGTTAACACGCTCCTCCAGCGGAAACAGACCTGAAAACCAGATATCCCCCCGGCAGAACTTGTTAAGAAACTCATCGTTTCCAAGCTCCCCACGAGGCCAGATTGAAGCAAAGGCCCCACGCATACTCCTTCCGCTTAAATACTGGGTAGCTGTAGAATGGTTCTGTCTGGTAGTTCCGCCGGGGGCAAAGTCGCCAGTAATCTCAGCTTTGATGGGTAAAAAATATTTATCCATTGTTACCTCCGGCTATTTTGGTAAACGGATACGGATTGTTGCCCGTATCAAAAAGAGTTCCACTGACATGGCAACGACCCAACCCCGAAGACTTATCTGAACCGATGGATTTCAAATTCATAAAAGACATAGCCAGAAATCGAGCTTCTCTTTCATTCAAGGGAAATTCAAACTTCAATCCACCACTGAAGCTTACCCCTGCACTCTCTTCGTGGCTGCGCAGACTTTTATCCAAAGCCGCACCTGTTTCATGGCTCACTTGTGTTGTGGAGTAATCAGAGTATAATATTAGTCCTTTTTCAGAAGAGCAGTTACCTTTCTCCAGCACAGTTTCCGCCACGAGCTGCAAATCTTCCCAAGCATGCCCACGTTCATCCCAATGGGAACCGCATAAACGGCAGACCAAACATGTTTCATCGTCAGTCTTATCAAGCATCGCGCAAAGATCCTGCCCCATTTTTTCATCGGGATACTGTGCACCGCAAACCTTGTTCCGTTCTTCACTAAAAAGAGAAAAGCGCAATAATTCCAGTAAAGAATCCCGAAACATACCGATCAGCGTTGATTTCGGAATAATAGGCAAATTATTATCATCTTTGAGAACCTGCTGATCCTTGTAAGATACATCGGACCAACCGCTGGTTACGGCGAACTGCGAATCAAAATCGACCCTGAGTTCACACCGTTCATATTTTCGACTATTCATTGCCTTCCTCCACATAAACATAAGGACTTAATTGCGTCATATCGCCCGGCCAAAACCTGGTAACTGCTTCTGAGTCATAACCGTCACTCAGAACACGGTCAGCTTTTTCCTTTTTCAGAACTCGATTCGGGCTAAGGTCAGCCGCAACTGTTTTATGCAGCTCCCATTCACGCTCCATAAAACCAGCAAGCGCGCTTTTTATCTTTTCAGGGGTATTGTTCTCAGAAAAAATCTTACGCAGCCTATTGATCTTGGAGTTGCCTATGGAACTTTTCCTGATTGCATCAACTGCGAACTTCAATTTTTTGAATTCAACATATGAATAAGGTCGGGCAGTAGGTATTGACAGCTCATCCTTCTCGCCAGTAATACTGCGCTCCGGCAGTTCTTCCAGCGGCCCGAAGACAGATCCCACTGAAAAATCCACAGTGGAAACTTCGGAAGGAAGGATCGTCCCGCTTTCACGATCCCGCCACGCTTTAAATTTGGCACTTTTGAGGAGTTGGTTAACTGTCCGAAAAAGGTGGGTTACCGGAATTTTGGCAGGAGAATATACAACACCCACGGAAACACCGTTCGCAAACGGAGTCCCTTCTTTGGTTAGTTCAGTCATATATTTTTCAGTAAACTCCATGGCCTCGTCAGCGGGAACCACGGCCATGAGGTCATCCCCGCCCTTAAACAGCAAAATGCCCTTATTATCATCAGGGTCGACCGCATTAAAAGCAGCATCAACGGCTTTATCGTTATATTGTTCAACCTTATCGGAAAGCTCTTTGTAGGATTCATATGTTTCATGGTTGGAAAAAAGACGTCCCATAGAGTTGCCGTCCGCATAAATAAGGGCAATATGCTTTTTCCGGGTCCGGCAGCTATCACCAATATCAGTAAATGAGCTTTCATTCTCCAGTTGATGGGAATATTCAGGATAGGGAATACGCAATACTTCCGCCGAACTTTGAACATTAATATCCTTACTAAAAATTATCCGCAGTCCATCAATGTCCAAAACCAGATCTTCCTCGCAGCGGGCTTTCATTTTTGCAGCACACCGGGAGCACTGCAACTCTATAGAATTATCACTATACGTCCTTTTCTCTGGTACACCCCATGCATCACAGACAACGCATTTTTTCATGTGCTGTAGTGAAGGTTCCGCAGAGAAAGCTACCGATCCTGTTTTCATGGCAAAAAAACTATTTTGAAGCTCCTCAATGCAGCTTACACCGGAAACAGCTGAGATACGAAAATACTCAGCACCGAAAAACTGACTGCCGCACCTGTTCATCAGTTGAGCAAAGCGGTCCGCGCTGGTTTCCGAAGCGAATCCGACTATAAATTCACCGGCTGTGGAAAGATAAATTTCATGTTTCGGATCTATATGCCAAGAAGCACCTTCTACAAGCTCCTTGCTGAACAACCCTACAATGCGACTTGCTCCGACCATGTAGCGCAATTTAGGGGCAGCATTGATAAATTCCCCGATACGCAAAACCTTACCCAATACCAAATAATTATATTGAAACACATTACCTCCCCTAAAAAGAATCATGAATGACATCCCCACATAGCCTGTAACCGAAGATGAGTAGATAATTCATCAACATTCCAAGCAGCTCTTGCCCAACCGACAGATAAAACCAGGTCAGCCCTCTGCTGGTCAGAAGAACGACCTTTCCAGCTACGGCCTAGACACGGACCATGTTGCAATAGGCAGCAATTCGCCCAAGCTTGGCAGTTCCGTTATCTATGTATAAAAGTTCTACTTTTATAAGTATTACAAACCTCCTTGCCACAATGCTTATTAAATTGTCCATAGTAGTTAGCAAAAAGATACGTGAACATTTACATGGTAGTTCATAAAAATGAATCCGTGTAAAATTACATGAAATGATTTGCCGAGCACAAAGGGATACTCCTGTAGATAGGAACTACTCAACCCAAGAACCTATTAACCGGAGGTAAATTATGAGCGAAGAAAAAATATATGAAATTATCATGGGGAAAGATAACAAAAGACAACTGGAAAGGCTTGAAGCCATCGGGATTACTGCCGCGCCATTGATGATTGTTTCAGCTGAAGACACTGAACACATGGAATTGGATATTCTATTATATGATGCTGGAATTGAATTTTGCACCTGCGCTGTAGATGCAGTCTTTGTTTCGCCTAGAATCCCCTGCTACAAGTCGTCTCGCACCAGCAGAGAGCTTTACTTCAAAAAATCAAACGCCCGGCTTGTATACGAACACCGAGCAATATGGAATCATTGGCAGAGAAGTTATCGAGACACTCAACTGTAGGCAAAATACCTACATGAAGCTATGACCTTCAACATACTGAATAAGACAAGTAATTTGTGCATAAATTTGTAACATATGAATCTATCTTCAAAAGGGAAAAAATGACTGATAAGATTACTATTGATCTTGGAACTATGTTTGAGGAGACGGCAAAAATTGCTGAAATAAATAATTATTGTGAAATAGCAAGAAAACTGGCTGGCAATGGCAATAATATAATTCTTACAGGTCGAGCACCAGTCTGGATGTATCTTACTATTGCACATCATTTACATGGATTTGTGCGTTCATTGGCTTATGACTCTCCTGTAACTGGAATTGTACCAATTTTTAACCATGATCCTAGATAGAAGGAGAACAACATGAACTCTTACGCTTCATTTAAGGACATAATAACAAACACAATCAAGACTCATTATAGAACATTTATTGGGTGGCCATCCATCATGAGAGACTTGATCACATTTGGCTGCTGCATTGCAACTTTTTACACATTGGTTTTTATCGTCTGGGTAGGAATATACAATGAAAAATTCTTTACTGTTGCATCAAATATAAGTGCAATGACAGGCCTACTCTCTACTGCAATGCTTTTATTTGCTGGATACGAATTTATATATGGACGCCGGGCCAGAATGAGACGAAGTCTGCAAATGGCAAAAACAAATAATGGTAAACATAAGGCAGCCCTGATTATTGATCTCCTCCCCCAAAGTAATCTATCCAACTCTTTTGAAACGAATAGAGAACAAATGGCACTTGATGATCTAGATGACGTAATGATTTTTCACTACAACTGGGATAAAGGTCGTCATATAGCGCAAAAAGATGTTCCCAACATTTTATCTGATTTAGAAATCAAATATCAGGAACTGGAAAACCAATCCCCAGATGTTCTCTATCTCTTCTATGGCGGACCAGTGACAATCAACGCACATATAGGCTCACTCTTGGCCAACCGGATGTTGACCCATGTGTATCATTTTGCCGGTGGTAACTATGAGTATTGGTATTCCTTAAACATGCAAAAATAATTATGATTTGATCAGCTAAAAAAATAGGTACAAAAAAATCCGCCTGAATTTTCAGGCGGATTTTTTTGTTTCAATCTGCTGTCATTACGCAGAATCATTCAACTGGAAAAATGGGGGATATTGCCGCATATAATGTGTTTCAATCTGCTGTCATTACGCAGAATCATTCAACTGAAGATTATCTTGAAGGGCTTAAAAATGAAGGGTTTCAATCTGCTGTCATTACGCAGAATCATTCAACCAGAAGGAGAACACCCTAGGGCCTTCCGGGGAGCGTTTCAATCTGCTGTCATTACGCAGAATCATTCAACAGGTTCATCGTGAAAAAGCGTATTTTTCTTTTGTTTCAATCTGCTGTCATTACGCAGAATCATTCAACATGATCCTGGAACTGCAACTCGACTGTTTAAATGTTTCAATCTGCTGTCATTACGCAGAATCATTCAACGGGTACCATTTTTTATCCCCCATTAAACTAGTAACTTATATACCCCCATTTTTCACTCATTTCAAGTAGCACCAATTAACTTACCGTTCACACAAAACGCACAACAAAGCCAAGAATCACACTCCATTATTTTTATTGATTTTTCAGCGTGTTATGCAAAAACTGTCGAATAGAATTAAAATAATACCCCCCGCAAAACTGCAATCAGCAAAAAATTAACTTTCCCCAATCATTCCAAAATCAAATCCCGGCCAACGCCGAAAGAATCCTTTTTCCCGCAATCAGCCTGTAATTTTACACCGCTGTTTTCCTTGTTCAGACTCTGAAATAATTTCCTCAAAACCATATATTAAGGAGGCACCTATGTTCAACATTATAAAAACCTTTGTTCTTCTGGCGATAACTGTAACGGCCCTTTTCGTGATGTTCCATCTGAACTCAAACATCCCGGATCTTAAAAATATTCTTCAAGTCGATAAGCACAACAGCACGGTCCGGTTCTGGGCAATAGATGCTGCGGATAAACCGCGCGAACCTGAAGAATACCACGAAAAGCAGTACGAAATTTCTTTTAAAAGCAATCCCCACTTCAAAGACAGGAACGTCTATTTCAAAGGATTCAGCATCGGCAGAATAATGGAGACCGCTTTAAGCGGATCGGGGGAAATCATCTGTCGCGTTGGGATCAACCCAACCTTTGCGAAACTGCTCAAAGAAGGCTGCTACGCACAGGCTAGAAAAGGCAAGCTTTCAATAATCTCATCAGAAGAAGGCGACCCCATTTCCGCCACAACCATGCCGGGCTATTTGTCGCTGAACGAATACCACCGCCAGCAACTTGAAAAAGCAGCGGATAAATTAGCCGGTAATTTTACGGCAATAGCAGAACAAGCTGAAGGATGGTTCAACAAAATTAAGGCGGACTTTGAAAACGCAACTGCAAAGGAGGCCATTCGATGAGGAACAGGCAAAACGGACAAGAGAACTTTGAAGCATCACCCACAACCGGAGGACATCCAATGCAATTCAAAATCTTAATTATTACCAGTTATCTGCTGATATTTACAGCTCCAGCCCTTTCAGCTGTTTCCGAAGCAGAAGTCAGAACCTTCAAGGCTGCCCCGATCAAAACTGAAGACGCAGCAAAACAAGTTAAAGATTCCATTTCCGACATGATGCAAGAGATGAATAGTGTAACCGGGACTACTTCCAACAGTCTTGGAAAAATATACGATGATCTGGAGCAAGCCATAAACAACTATAAAAGCAGTGCGGATTCTCCCAAAATCAAAAAATCATATGCGGACTCCCTAGCTGCAACCTGTGAAGCCTTGGATTCGGTTGTAACCCTTCCAGAGAGACTTTCCCCAAAATTTAATAACATGGGCGGAGGACTCGATAGCCGTATAGCAGGACTTGCCGACTACGCAAACACACTCAACAAAAAGATCAATGCTGCTGCCACCCAACTTAAGGCAAGAGAAACAAGATTAGTACAGATAAAACAGGCTCTTTCAGATGTAAAAACCGAAGAACTAACTTTCAAGCAGAAAAGGGCTCTTCGAACAGTCATCAGAACTTACAAGGCACAGAAAAGACTTCTTACAAAAATGAAAAAAGACCTCGGGGCCACTGTAGCCATGAAGGCCCGTCTGACTAAATTACGCAGGCAGACCGGGCAGATGGAGCAAGCCATCCAGATTGCCGCAGAAGAAGTGCAGGACATTCAGCTCTCCCTAGCCCAACAGGCGGAAAACCAGGCCGAAATGCTCAGCCACGATATATTCGCCAGAAAGCTGCGCGCTTTGAATAAGCTGCCCGCCCAAATGCAACAACTTGGCGGAATATTCCAGAAAAGTAACAACATCCAAGAAGGGCTTTTCAGCACAGAAGAGCTCATCGCACCCGACAGCACTTCAGATCTTCCTGAAATCAACATGGACCAGTTTTTTAACACACAGGATGACATAAACTTCCTGCGCAATTTCAACTCTAAGGATTAATATCATGCGAATATTCATCACACTTTTCATTATCAGCATAATGCTTGGCTCGGTTGTGTTCGCACCTGAATTAAAGACTGAACTGGCAAAGCTAACAAAGGCATATCCTGAAACGTCTGAAATAAGGCTGGCCCGAACTCATCTGGAAACAATCAAACAACTGAAAGAAATGATAAACGAACTTTCAAAGCATGGAGAACAGTAATGAATAAACACCTCTTAACAACCATCGCAATCATCATTGCACTACAGACACCGACCTCAGCAAACAACAGCACTAGCAGCCAACCAGAAGAAAACATGCTTATTGAGCGTCAAGCTGTAGCAATACTCATTCAGACAAAAATTAACTTTGGCCGCCACACTGACGTCAACGGAACTACATTCGATGACAACGCGAAACTGCTCCTTAAAAGCATTGAGAACAAGCTACAGCCGACACCTGAATCTCCTAAGAATATTCCTGGAGAAAACGACATTAACGACACCATAAAAACCTGCCCCATCGATTGCAATTAAACCTAAATCGGGGAAACTCCATATCCGTTTCCCCTTTTACGGAGAAAACAGATGGAAATGACACTGCTCAATTCAGCTGTGTACATAATGTTGGGCCTGCTGACAGTGAACGCTTTTGCACACCTGTTGGAATTTCTTCACCTCAAACACCAGACTAAAACACGCACCGGGCAGCGCAATCCGTTTACCCGCCTCTATGAACGGCTGGAAACAAAACGTCGGCACGGTGTCAGCATTAACCTTCGATCAGAAGCCAATGACGTTATTACCGAAACCGTAGCCGATTTATCTGATAAATGCATATCAGGATACAGCCTAGCTCCTCTCATCGGGCTTATAGGCACAATGCTTGCTCTTTCCACTGGACTTTACGATTACTCTGAGGATCTAAATAAGAGCCAATTGATCCATTCGGCTGCGATAGGCTTTGGAACTAGCCTTGTGGGAGCAGTTATAGCCAGCTTCGAGCTTTTGGTCTATCGCTCAATCACGGCATTTAAGAACAGCATGCAAATAAAAATGCATGCCCATATCCCTGCACTCAAGAGCTCTCTCAACACCGTAAACAAAACGGAGAAAGACCATGCGGATACCTGATATTGCAGGATCACTTTTCGCGGATCTGACTATGAATATGCTGGCCATAATGTTTCTGCTTATGGGACCAAATGTATCACCCGAGATTAAAGTCATTAGCAACGGCAAAGTAAACGGCAGCAAAACGATTACGCAAGTGCTAATTTCCGGAAAGGACTCATATGTGCTGAACAGGGATATGAAGAACAAGTTAACTCTGGAGCAACTAAAACAACATCTGGCAAGGCTGACAAGCAACAATACCCTGCTACTTTATTACGACACTGATCTTCCTGCGGAGTCGCTTGGTAACACCCTGACCGAACTTGCTAAACTAAATATTCCTATCGCACTGGGAACCATCGAGGGAGGGAAGTAATGCGCGATTATACCTATAAACTCATCTCGCTTGGAATCATTACCCTGACATCCGCTGTAGTATTCATGCTGAATGATGTTGGACCGGAACTTAAAAAAATATTCAAAACTTCCGCAATAACTGCCCTGGCTCCGGCTCCGCAAAATAATGAACAGCCCCAGCCCATACTGGTCAGTGAGGCACCCCCTTACAGCGCGGAAGCAAAAAGCAACGGAGCAGCTGAAAAAACTACTAACAACGGCATTGGTGAAACAGCTTCAACAGAAGTTAAGGAAGAGCAGAATGACTCCCACTACGAAAAACTCGGCAAAACACAGAAAGAACCCCATGTACCGCAGCTCAGTGCCAGCTTCGGCTGGGCAGAGCTGGTCCATCTGCTCCAAAACCAAAACGGTCTGCTGGTAACCGCTATTGACGGCAATAAGTACGCAATATCAATCACCGGCAACCAGCTCCGACTGAACATTCTCAATTCTGCTGATGTTGCCAAACTGTCCATCTATTCCACAGAGCCCACGAGAGAGATCATTGAAAATCTGCAAAATGCCAACAGCGATATCGTCAGCCACAACGGAGAATTCAATGAGATCAAAATCTACCTAACCAAGCAGTTCTTCAAAAATTATGTTCTAACTCAGCAGACCAAGGCGTTGCGTCAAGCCGGATATAACGGAAAAATAACTGGTAGTAATACTCCACTTAGGACAAATGGATACTTTGCTATCAATAATAAAAAGCTAAAATATGTTATCACAGATGTTTACTATGGCAGCACACATATATTGACAAATACCCGCAAATAAATTCAATTTTTAAATTAATATCTGGTTGTAGTGTTGACTTAATCCACACACTACAACCAGTTTTACCCCCGCAGCACCCTCCTTGCGCGTCTACCAATTTCATTCCCCGAAACCTTAACACTGCGCCCAAACATCATCCGCGCAAATCTCTGCGCAACCTGCGCCGCTCCAGGGTCATTAACACTGAAGAAAATCTTATCGCCATTGTCTTTGACCATGGAACCATTCTTCAACGTGTAAAGGACGTTACCGGAGGAATCCACGCGCCAGATCATTTGATCCAGATTACGCTTTCGGGGATCTTCAGTGCGCTTGGCTTCCTCGGCCTGCAACTGGAGCATCTTGGAAATGGATAACAGCCTGCGCTTATCCTTCCACGCCAAACTCGAATCAGTTCTGAACTGACTCTGCTTAAGCTTCAGTTCAGAAACTTTTGATGCCGGGAAATCAAAAGCTGGAGAAGGATTACTTTGAATCGGCTCCTTCTTCGACCGCAGAACCTTCAGGGCTATTTCATCACCATTCTCAGCCTTCCATTTAAGAAAATCATTCCACCGGCTGAACGGCGTTTGTGTGCGCAATTCTGCTCGTTTTTCAGACATTTCACGCTTGAGTGATTCGATAGCCTCGATCTTTCTTCCGGAAGCCAAAGCAATCAACTGGCTACGATCCTTTGGCCGAAGCTTGCGGTCATTCCGTAATCTCTTAATTTTACCGTCCCAATATGAATTGGTCTGACTCCTACGGCCATCCTGCTCTGTACGCAGCTCCTCATATGCTTTTTTCCTGCCAGAAATAGCAGCGCGATACTCGGCATACAATTCTCCCCGATGCTTATGCAGCGGTCGGGAAACGTACCTTTCCTTTTCTTGCACCTCAAAGGCCATGGGCTTCCGGTACATGCCAAGCTTGGCCTCAAGCTTGGACTTTGTAAAATCCCGGTCAAGCCTGCTGGCTTTGATCCCCATCTGAGAATGACGGTCCTTAATGCTGCATCCATTACCACGCAGCCGGACTTCTATTCCGATCTGCGCCAGTGATTTATGGAACTCCTGCCAATTCTGGGCCTTATCCAAGGCCTTCAAAATAAAATCCTTGCGTTCCTTCACATACGAATCAAAAGACTGCTGGCCGGAATGAGCCTCATAAGTAGCTGCACGATCATTGCTGCGCTTCGGCTCTTGATCCTTCTTTCTGCCGTTATCGAACTTCAGAGCGAACTTCTGCTCCAGCTCCCGGTGCAGCCGGTCGCGCTTGTAAAAATCACGATAAGGCTCGTAACGGGTTAGCTTCTCCGGATGTATCATATTATATGCGATGTGCATATGAATGTTGTTGGTATTCTTGTGGACACCGCAATGCCTCTGATGCTCTTCAAAGCCCAAGGCTTTGGAAAATTCCTGCTCGATCTCTTTGAAGTCCTTCTCCGTAAGGACAGATTCATCTTCCGGCCTGAAGGAAACTATTAAATGATAAGTCTTTTCCTTGCGGGTACGCTGATTCAGATCCTGAGTATCAAGAACCTCCTGAATCGCCAGCTCGTAATCCTCACCAGCCCAGCAGCCGGCGCACCACGACATCAAGGTCTTTTCACCCTTGTGCTTGGCATCGGCAATGTAATCGGCCAACCGCCGATAATTATCATTCTGAGGTTTGCAAGAAATCCTGCGACTAATCATATGGTTCTGACCTTATGAACTATTTCTTTCTGAAGCCGGCGAAGATCTTCCAGCAAAGCTTCAACATCCGTGTGATGCTCGTTATCATCAAGAATTAACATCTTAAGCAAGCCACCCAGCCGGCCCTGATCCGCATTCATCTTCAGAAGCTCCCGACGGGCCTGCTGGTCAGTGCGACTTTTAATTTCATGTCCCAAACATACGGCCTTCGCAAAAGCAGACAGCGACAAACTGCACTGCTGTGCAGTCGCGCTGATCTGCTCGTACTCTTCTTTGGATACGTAGGTTTTAATGACTTGCTTCTTTGAGGGCATTCATCTTACCAGATTCATGATTTATGCCTTCCCAGACAAAACTGACAGCATGGGGAACATATGACTTCGGAAGATCTTCCAGAGAGTCAATGCACATGTCTCCACATAAATTAGCAAGCAGCTCATCACGAGTGGACTGGCCGCAATAAGCCCAGTAATCAAGCAGCCCATTGACCGGAGATAATTCTTCTTTCGAGCATATATCCTTACCGCGCATCTTGGGCGGAACAATGCGCATGCACATCCTGAGATAAGTCCATGCCCCACTCATGGCCAACGCATCCATTTCATAAATATCCGAGACTCTGATTGCCCCTTCGATCTGTCGTTTGCCCTGCTCCCAACTGATCCCTTCCAAAAAGCACCAATAACGCGCTACACCCTCAAATGACTTTACGGCTTCCGGCGTTGATTTCTTATACTGAATCTTCCCTTCAACCGGCGGGATCGTCAGCTTGGCCTCCATGGCATTGAATGCTTCAAGAAACTTGATTTTCCACTCCATGGCCTTCTTCCCGGTAAACCCCATGGCGAGAAGGGAAAAACCGTCACGGGTCATGTTGAATGAGGGACGCTTTTCCCCTTTAGCGTCGGTATATTTAACGCCCTGAAAATTGAGGGCGTTAAAATCATCTGGAATCTCCAGGTCATTTATTGATTGCAGGACATTGTCATGACGTTTTTCAAACAGTTCAGCCACCACCAAGGATGAAACCATCGGCTGGTTGTTTTCCATTACCAATTCGACAACACGCTTTACTTCACTAGTTTTACTACTCTTTTTGTTCATTTCATATACTCCATATTGTTTGCAGTTAATGTCAGTCCAAAATTCAGGACGTCTGAATTTCATCGACAACATACGTTGAGCCGAAGGCGAATAAGTCAACATCAGCCCCATGGCTGTGCAGGACGTAAGGGAGACCACCTGAAAAGGTGGGCCTACTTTACCTGTCCTGCCTTCGGACTCCGAGAGAGTATAAACTATTTAGCGGGAAAATTTCAATTTATTTAATTATTACTGCTAGTTCTTGACAATTACTGTTTATTCTCGTTACGTCTCGTTAAATCTTAAATAGTCTTGTTAGTTCTTGCATAATCTTGCTAAATCTCGTTAATTGAAAACGTAAGCATGGATCAAGCTAAGTTATATCATCGTGTTCATCGTAAATAAGGCAAATATTTTATAAGATGACATGAATATTTTTATTATAAATTTCAGATTACATACTGAAACAAATCACTTTTTTAAAAATTGGATTTAAGAATTAAATGACACAAAAGCTCACTCTCTCCAGCCTTGAACGCAAACTTTTCAAAGCCTGCGACATCCTCAGGGGCAACATGGAAGCCTCTGAATATAAAGAATACATTTTCGGCATGCTCTTTCTTAAACGTTTGAGCGACCAGTTTAATAAAGACCGGGCTGACCTGGCATTAGATCTTACCGCAAAAAAAATCCCTGAAGAAGCAAAAGCCAAACTTCTGGACAATCGCAACCAGTATACATTTTACGTCCCGGAATCGGCACGTTGGGAACAGATCCAGCACATCAAGAAAGATGTCGGTTCTGGCCTGAATAAAGCACTGGCTGCAATTGAAGAAGCCAACCCCGAAACACTTCAGGATGTGCTGAAATCCATCAACTTCAACCGCAAGGTCGGGCAGCGCACCTTAGATGACAGCACGCTGGTTGATTTCATTCAGCATTTCGGAAAAATTGCGCTTAGCAACGATGACTTTGAATTTCCTGATCTGCTCGGCGCGGCTTATGAATTTTTGATTAAGCATTTCGCAGACAGCGCAGGTAAGAAAGGCGGCGAATTCTACACCCCCACCGAGGTAGTGCGTACGCTTGTTGAAATAATCGAACCACAGGAAGGCATGGGAATATACGATCCCACAGCCGGTTCCGGCGGCATGCTGATCCAGTCCGCAAAGTACGTTCAGGAATGCGGCGGGAACGTAAAGAACCTGTCCCTAGCTGGTCAGGAACTGGCCGGCAGTACATGGTCCATGTGCAAAATGAACATGATCCTGCACGGCATCGTCAGTCAGGATATCCGGCAGGAGGACGTACTCAAAAAGCCCCTGCACCTTACTGAAGATCATGAGCTTAAGACATGGGACCGGGTAATAGCCAATCCCCCATTCTCACAAAACTATTCCAAGACAGGCATGGTCTTCACCGACCGCTTTGATGTCTGGCTGCCCACAACCGGCAAAAAAGCCGACCTCATGTTTGTGCAGCACATGGTTTCCGTACTCAAGAACAACGGTAAATGCGCGGTCATCATGCCTCACGGTGTCCTTTTCCGTGGCGGCGAAGAACGCAACTGCCGAGCAAAATTCATTGAGAAAGGGATACTTGAAGCTATCGTAGGCCTGCCATCCGGCCTTTTCTACGGTACGGGCATCCCGGCCTGCATTCTTGTTCTGAACAAAGAAGGAGCTGCTGACAGAAAAGAAGTGCTCTTCATCAATGCCGACCGTGAATACAAGGAAGGCAAAAATCAGAACAAGCTGCGTCCCGAAGATCTCGCTAAAATAACCCATGTCTACCGCAATAAACTGGAAGTCGATAAATATTCACGCATGGTTCCGGTGGAAGAGCTGGAAAAAGAAGATTTCAACTGCAACATTCGCAGATACGTGGACAACTCCCCGCCGCCAGAACCGCATGACGTAAAAGCTCACCTGCACGGCGGAGTTCCAATTACTGAGGTAGAAGCCCTAAGCGATGATTTTAAGAACTTTCCGGGCCTCAACGAGCTGCTCTTCAAGCCTAAGGATGAAGGATATTTAGACTTCACAGACGCTATAAACGGCAACGGCAGCATCAAGGAAGCGATTGAGAATTCACACGGAGTGCAGGAGAAGCACGACCTGTTTCGCGAAAGCCTTGAAAAATGGTGGCTCGCAAACGTCAAAGACATCGCTGCCCTGAATAACTCCGGCAATGTTTTCGAATATCGCCGTAAATTCTTTGATTCCATTGCCGAGGCCTTAGTGCCGGAAGAAATTCTAAGCCTACACAAAGTGCGCGGTGCATTCGCCAGCTATTGGAAAGACTTGGACAGCGATTTCCGCTCCATTGCCGCCAGCGGATGGAGTGCGTTGCTCATCCCGGACGCTGATATTATCCAGTCCCAGTTTCCTGAGATTCTGCAAAAGATAGAAGAAGACAAAGCCCGCATATCCGAGTTGGAAGCCATGTTCGCCTCCGCAAACGAAACAGATGCAGAGGAGGGCGAGACTGAGGATGAAAACACAGCTCTGCCCAAAGCCGTTGTAAAAGATTTGAAAGAGCAAAAGAAGGACTGCAACAGCCAATTAAAAACACTGCGCAAGGATCTAAAAGATTTGAAAAAAGACCTTGAGCGGATGAACAAGTCCGGCACAGCGCAAGCTGAAATTGATCAGCAACAGACCCGAATAGCTGAAGCAGATTCAAGCATTAAAAGTTTAAACACGGATAAAGCCACCATTGACCTGAAATTAAAAAATCATGCTGACCTTGAAAAAGAATTAAAAGACCTCAAGTCCGGCATCCGTGTTGTAGAAAACCAGATGGACGAGCTGGTAGCAAAGGCGCGTGAGAAGATCAGTGAAGATGAAGCAAAAGAGCTGATTCTTGAACGATTCCATGATGAGCTTATAAGCAGATATGATGAATATTTGAGGCAGCATCTGCGCGGTTTTATCGCCAAGGTTGATAATCTTTGGGATAAGTATGCTGTTACTTTGAATGATATCCTTGCTGAGCGGGATCGTGAAGCTGATGTTTTGAGTGGGTATTTGGGGGAGTTGGGGTATGAGTAGTTGGCATCCCCAAACAATTGGCAATACTTGTGAGATTCTTGACAACAAACGTATTCCGTTAAGCTCCGAACAACGAAGTAAAATAAAAGGAGAAATTCCATATTATGGAGCAAATGGAATCGTTGATTATATATCCAAACACCTTTTTGATGAGTCACTAATTCTTTTAGCTGAGGATGGTGGACATTTCGAAGAATACCAAGACCGAAGTATTGCTTATAAAATTACTGGGAAATCATGGGTTAATAACCATGCACATATTTTACGTGTTAAAACAGGACACTCTTTTGAATTTGTATTCTATTCACTAGAACATAAAAATGTCCTCGCCTTCATCAAGGGGGGAACAAGATCAAAGCTTAATCAAAATGAACTTCGAATAGTTGAATTTGACTGTCCCCCCCTCCCCCAACAACGCAAAATCGCCAAAATCCTAACCACGGTGGACAATCAGATCGAAAAAACCGAGGAGCTGATCGCCAAGTATGAATCTGTAAAACAAGGCATGATGCAGGATCTTTTCACCCGTGGCGTGGACGAGAATGGAAAGTTACGCCCCAAGCGTGAGGATGCCCCGGAGTTGTATAAGGAGACTGAGTTGGGTTGGGTTCCGCGGGAGTGGGAGGTGAAAAGCCTAGCCGCCATTTCATCTGTGATTGATCCACAGCCTGACCATAGGACTCCGAAAGAAGTTGTAAACGGAATTCCTTATATTGGAATTGGCGAATTCGATAACGACGGACAAATTAACTTTCGAAAAGCTCGCAAAATTTCTTACACTGCTTACAAAAAACAAAAAAAATCTTTTTCAATAGACGAAGGAGACTTTATTTTTGGAAAAATTGGAACGATAGGATCTCCCAAAAAGCTGTACTCTTCAACAGAGTATGCACTTAGTGCCAACGTAATATTAGTCAAACCATATGAGACCCCGATGTTCTTATTTTTTTGGATTAGTTGTCCACGGGCAGAACAACTAGTAAATCAAAAATTGCATACTACGTCACAGCCAGCATTCGGAATACAAAAACTTCGTGAGTTCTTAATACCTCTTCCATTACTAAATGAAAGATTAGCTATTGAAAAATTATTCCATAACATAGCACGCAGCATAAAAGCAGAAAACACGAACCTCACTAAACTAAAACACCTCAAAACCGCCCTAATGCAAGACCTGCTGACCGGCAAAGTAGAAGTGACACCAGACCCTGAGGACAATTAAAATGAACAAAAACAACTCCCCATTTTCCTTTAAGATATTCCTCCCCGACGGCACAGTGGACGGTTTGCGCATCATTAGTAAATCGCACTGGACCGGCAAGGGGATTGTCTTCAACCGTTCCAATTACAAGGAAGCTTCAAAGCGTGAAGAATTCCAGAAAACGGGTGTGTATATATTAGTTGGCGATGCCGAGGACGGAACTTTGCCGACCATTTATATAGGCGAGGGGGAACCGGTTCTCCGCAGGCTGAACAGCCATTACGCCAATAAGGATTTCTGGAACTGGGGAGTATTCTTTGTCTCCACTGACAACAGCCTGAATAAGGCCCACGTAAAAAATCTTGAAAGTCAACTTATAGAACTGGCAGAAAAAGCCAAAAGAGCGAAACTTGATAACTCTGTCGGTTCGCATGCGCCTATACTCTCCGAATGGGAACAGGCTGATGTGGACAGTTTTCTGGACGACATGCTGAGTATTTTCCCTTTGCTCGGGTTATCGGCATTCAGGAAAACAAAAAAGAAATCCAATAAAAAATATCCTACACTGGTGACCTGCGGCAGCGGGATCTCCGCTAAAGGGCAGGATACGGAAGAAGGTTTTGTTGTATTCAAAGGATCTGAAGCTAAAAAGTCACACGCTCCTTCGATGCAGAACTATCTGGTTAATATGAGAAAAGAATTGCTTGAGTCCGGCGTTCTTCTGGATGAAGGCGAAAAGTTTAATTTTTTGCAGGACTACACATTTAAATCTCCCAGCACAGCTGCAAGCGTTGTTTTGGCCCGTAATGCCAACGGCAGGATCGAATGGAAAAACGAGCAAGGCGTGACTCTTAGGGACATTCAAACTGAGGGAATAGACCTGAACGGTGAATAATTATGGCTGAATATCTTGTTGTAGAAAAACCGTTTCTGGATCAGCTTGAAACCCTTGGCTGGCAAATCACCGACCAAGGGGCCGGAATCCCCCATACTCCCGCTAAAAGCTTTCGTAATAGCTTCCGCGAGGTCGCCTTGTTTGAAGAATTCAAGCAGAGCGTCCGTTCCATTAACAGGACTGAAGACGGTCAACAATGGCTTACCGAGAAACAGCTCAGTGATCTTTACAACGAGATATTTCATCAACCGACAGCGGGACTGATTGAGGCAAACGAGAGTGTACTGAAACTGCTCTTCAAAGCTCAAGTTGATGTTAACGAAATTACCGGTGAAGCCGATCCGGTTGTCAAACTGATTGACTTTGACAATCCGCAGCGCAATAGCTTCAGGGCCATCAACCAATTTCGCATCGATACACCCGGTGGCGTGAAGGACTTCATCATTCCAGACATAGTGCTCTTCGTTAACGGGTTGCCGCTAGTTGTAATTGAATGCAAAGATTCCAATGAGTACACCTCCAACCCCATCCATGAAGCTGTTGAACAACTACGACGCTACAGCGACCAACGCGAACAAACCATTGCCGATGGCCTTCGGGAAGGTGAACCGGCTTTATTCTTTTCCAACCAGCTTTTGATTGCCACCTGCGGAGATGAGGCCGAGTTCGGTTCCATTACTGCTAATAAAGACTATTTCTTCGCTTGGAAGGATATTTATCCTTTAAAGTACAAAGAATACGACCCTCCGCTTGGACGCGAACGTGCGCAGGAAGTCCTGATTCAGGGTATGCTTCCGCCCGAGACTCTTCTGGACATCATCCGAACCTGCACAGTGTTCATGGATGTCGGAGAACACCGTGTAAAAGCTGTCTGCCGCTACCAGCAATACCGGGCTGCTGACAAAATCATTGAAAAACTACGCAATGGCGAAAGCCCCAAAGACCGCTCCGGTGTAGTCTGGCATACTCAGGGGTCCGGCAAATCCCTGACCATGGTTTTCACTGTCCGTAAAATCAGGATGTGTGACGATCTCAAGGATCTTAAAATCCTATTCATGACCGACCGTAAAGATCTTGAAAAGCAGCTGGGCGTGACAGCGGAGCTTACAGGCGAAAGTGTTACCTATATCCAGAACACCCATGCGCTGCGCGATCATCTGCATACGGATGCTTCCAACCTGAATATGGTAATGGTCCATAAATTTGGTGAGCACCAGAACAACACGGCCCCCGAATATCTTACAAAAGCTATTGATGCTCCACGCAAATTTGAAAATTTCGGAGTAGTTAACTCTTCTGACCGGATTGTCATCATGATTGATGAAGCCCACAGAAGCCACAACGAGGATCTGGGGAACAATGTATTCGAGGCATTCCCGGAAGCCACCCGCATAGCTTTCACAGGGACCCCCCTTTTAAGCGGCATCAGCAAGGCCCCGACGATTGATAAATTCGGTGGTTATATCGATAAGTATCGTTTGCAGGATGCAGTTGAGGACGGAGCCACTGTCCAAATTCTTTATGAAGGAAAAACTGCCGATACAGCCATTTACGACAAGCACGAATTTGATCGTAAATTTGAAGACCTTTTCAAAAACCGTACAGACGAAGAAATCCTTGAAATCAAAAAAAGATACGGCGCAACCGGAGATATTCTTGAAGCCGAAGGCCGTATCGAAGAAATCGCAGCCGATCTTGTAGACCATTACATTGAGAAAATTCTTTTCAGTGGCTTTAAGGCTCAGGTCGTCGCCAGCTCCAAAATGGCGGCAGTCCGTTATGTAAAATATATCCGTAAGGCCATTGAAAGCCGCATCTATATAGAAAAAGAAAAATCGGCTCAGGATGAGGACCTTATTGCTAAGCTGGAATTTATCCAGACAGCCGCGGTTCTATCTGCAGATGGTACAAACGACCCTGCCACTATTACCAATGCGATCAAAGAAGCTAAAAGACTCAACGCTATTACCAATTTCAAAAAGGCTTTCGACCCGGAAAAGCCTGAAACGGGCATGGCCCTTCTTGTTGTATGCGACCGCCTGCTGACTGGCTTTGATGCGCCTCTTGAACAGGTCATGTACATTGATAAAAAAATTAAGGAGCATAACCTGCTCCAAACAATAGCCAGAGTTAACAGAATTGCTGAAGGAAAGAGTCGAGGCTACATTGTCGATTACATAGGGCTGGCAAATCACTTGCAGCATGCCCTTTCAATTTATGCTGATGATGAAGACTATAGTGACATCCAGATGTCCATGCTGGACATCAATTCTGAAACGCCCACGCTGGAAAGCCGTTATCGCAGACTGCTCTATTTATTCAGCTCCAATGGACTTGATGAAATAGAAGACTTTGTTCAACAGAAAATTGATGATCCTGAACTGGAATACAATATAGTAGAGGAAGCCATTGGTATTTTGGAAAACATCAAACGCCGTGCAGACTTTGAAGTATACTTTAAGAAATTTCTCCAAAGTATGGATATAATCCTGCCAAACTCGGCAGCAACTCCATACAAAATCCCCTTAAAACGCTTCGGGTATATACTGGCCAAAACCAAACAGCGGTATAAAGACAATTCGCTTAATATCTCCGGAGCTGGCGAAAAAGTTAAGCGACTCATAAACGAGCACTTGATCAGCCTTGGAATCGATCCCAAAATTCCTGCTGTGGAACTTTTTTCTGATAAATTCGAAGAATCAGTCGAGGAAAACAAAAGCACTAAAGCCAAGGCCAGCGAAATGGAGCATGCCATCAGAAAGCATTGCAAGATCCAGTTCGGTAAAGACCCTGAAGGCTACGCACGGATGAGCGAAAAGCTTGAAGCTCTGATACGAAAACATAAAGAAGACTGGGACAAACTATATAAAAGCCTGCTGGCCCTTTGTGATGAAGTCCGCAAAATTGAAGATAAGCCTGTTGATGATCCGTTCTTGAGATTAACGCTTATGACCGCATTCGAAACTACTGAAGTGGATAGTGAAATAAAAGTGAATACCGAAAAGCTGGTTGACGAGGTTCTTAAACATCTTCAAAAAACCATAGGCATTATTGACTTCTGGGACACCCCTGTGCGAGTCCGTGAGCTCAAGGGGGAGATTAGCATCGCGCTGGCCTCAAGCGGCATTCCCGAAGTAATCGAAAAAATGGATCAGGTTGAAACGGAGCTGGTTGCCCTGGCAAAACACCGCCATAATGAACTGCTGGCTCTGATTAATGACCGAGAAAAATAAAATAAGTGCCTAAATACAAAGATATTGAATACAGCCTTACACGCAGTAAAAGAAAAACAGCAAGTCTGCATATAGAAAGAGATGGATCAGTCTCCCTGATGATACCTGAAGAATTGTCCGACAGCGACGCTAACAGGATAATAGAAGGCAAGCTTTACTGGATCTACAAAAGCCTCGCGGAATGGGAAGACTTGAATGCTACAAAAGTAAAAAGAGAATTCGTCAGTGGGGAGGGATTTCTCTACTTCGGCCGGTCATATCGCCTGAAATTTATCGAAGAGCAACGTTTACCCTTGATGCTCAAAAACGGATACTTCTGCTTACGTACCAGTAAAAAATGCACACAAGTAACACCCCACGAAGCCTTCAAAGAATTTTACAGAACAAAAGGAAAGGACCGTATACCAGAACGGGTAGATCTTTATCGCAGGAAGCTGGGAGTTAACCCCTCAACAGTGCGGGTAATGGAGTTAAAACATCGCTGGGCATCCTGCTCAGAGAATGGCGCCCTGAACTTCCACTGGAAATGCATGATGGCCCCTCTCCTGATCCTAGACTACATCGTTGTTCACGAACTGGCGCATATCATCCACCCACGCCACACCACAGCTTTCTGGAACGAAGTAGATAAAATCCTACCGGACTACCGGGAAAGGAAAGAATGGTTGAAGCACCATGGGGCTGAGATGGATTTGTGAGTTTACCACCGCAAGCACACAGCAATTCAAAAATTTCAAAAGCAAATAAACAATATAAAAACCTTAAAACACATGCAATATGTAGATACATACTTCGCTCCGCTTAATAGTCACGCCCGAGAAAATGTAGAAAAATTTCGGAGATATCTATCTGAAAAAAATAAGGAAGGAGAAATACTACTCTGCTATAGAGGAGAGGACGAAAAGAGCATCATCAAAAGGCTTGCCACTGCCCCACACCACTCTAACATCAATTATGTTTATGACAATTTATACCAAATAGGTGATAAGTGCAGACATTTTTTTATGGATAAGTTTAATAATGAAGAAAGAGATTATTTGACAAGTATCGACGACTGCTCGACAGCCACACTTGGTTTTATTTTTGATAAAATTAGATCTGTTATTAAAGAAAAAGCATTAGCACCAAAAGTAAGAGAAAATTGTCCAAGAAAATTTATTGATTACTTTGCAGAAGACACCAACAGAGATATATTTATCAATACAACTTCGCAGCACACTAGCTCATCCAACACAATAACCATAAGAGACTACTATCTTTATCTTTTACATGTCGCAGGATCTCCAGGCTTAAGAAAAGAGGCAATGCTTATTTCCACATTTCATAATAGGGGTAAAGAAGCTAGACACCAAAGATTTCATAATTAATCCTTGCCTTGAAAACATCTCTGAGAATGACTTTGAACGAATATCAAAATTTGGATTCAACGTTGATCAAAGAGACTTTGAAGACAGAATCAAAAATTCAAACTTTCTTCGATGGGTTGAAACCGATTCACAAGGAAATTTCTACGAGAAAGACAATCAGTAGCCTATTGCAAAAGTAAAACAGTGAACAAATTAATTGTCACACAGAATTGTTATATTTAACAAATCCCTATCGGACGAACACGGTTTGGGTCACGGTTATCCCCATCTTACGACATACTTTACTGACCTTTGTGCCTTTTTATGCCTGACGCAATGCAAACACTATCTGTTCATCGATAAATTTACTTTTCTTCACGGCAAACTCCTTACTGTACAATAGGTTGGTAAACCAAAAATCTCTATTCTTAAATGGTCCAGCTTTTTGGAAAGACGTAATGGCCCGGATTCATATGAATCAGGGCCATTCTTTATCTCTCAACTCAGCTATATAGTTATTTTGCACAAATCACTACTGCACCTTTTTTTGCGAATTCGCTTCCCTGACGTTTCTGCTCAGCGAGCTGCCAAGCTGTATCCTTGTCTACCAACAACATACAGTCACGGGGGCCGGGCAGACTTTTGATTACTAAAATATTATCGCCGAGCTTTTCCAGCTTTTGTGCGGTATCAACATCTTTCACGTACCAGACTATTCCACTGGTCCGGATAATTTCCGGTTCAACATTCTTTGCTGAATAAACGCTCTCAAGTTCACCACTCTCATCCTTGTATGCAAGCACCGGACAAAGCCCTTTAACAAAAGGAGTTCCTTCGACAATGACCAGCACGCCGGTAGCCGGTTTTGCAGGATCATAAGTAATAGAAGGATATTCGGTGTGAGTGCTAAATTTAGGTTCATCCTCACTCATAGGTTCGGAGACTGCGTTACTGGAACCAAACAGGTCCGCGAGAACCACATCGTCTTCTTCCATCTGAATCGGAGCTTTAGCATCCACCATCCCCGCTTCAGCTCTGGGCTCTTCCCCGAAAATCTCTGCCAATTCATTCTTTACCAGCTCCTTCTTGCCTTCTCCTCCCTCATCCAGTGAAAATTCTTTATTCGGAATAGCTGGTGAATTTTGAATCAACTCAGGACTCAAAGCACTAAGTAGGTCCGGCATATTTTGATTTGAAGGCATAGCTCCATTGAGGGCGATGCCAAGCACGACTTCTGCGGTAACGTCACCATTGTCATCATATTTGACATTACTGCCCATAACCCGACAGCCGCGAATAACACCCTGCACTTTAGTGCGGACCTCATCCTTTTTCAATACAGCTTCATTAACCACGGTTTCACTGTCAACGCGGACCCCTTGTACGATTTCCATTAAATCGCGCATAGCAGTTACCTTAGCGGCCCGCAACGCCATCATTTTATCGCGCACTTTCCTACCGCTGGACTTGGCAATACCAAATCCTGTGGCTTTAATAATGTTGCTGTTCCAATCCACTCCGGAATCTTCCGCAAAAGAAACTGAAGAAATTAGCAATAAAGATATGACTGATATTAATATTGACCTCATGTCTACCTCCTCCTTTTATCTAAAACAGAGTCTTCCATAACTATCTCTATAAACTGATAGAGTGTCACCGGCTGGTTCTTTACCATTATACCCGCCAAAATTTGCCACAGGTGTCCAGTAACATTTTTTGCTTTCAGTAGCATTCCAGTTCACCACTGCCTGATGGGGCAAATCTACAATAAAAAAATATCTATCCGCAGCCATTACATAAGCAAAATAAGCTGGAAAAGATTTCCCTGACAAAACACGCCCTTCAGATAGACAACGGCTATTAGCTTTTCCGAACTTAATATAAAATTTATTTTTACTGTTATTATAATCGACATCTATACTTTCAAATGCCGGCTTTTCTTTTGAACCAAAGATCTTAAATTCAAGATTTCTTGTCTTATCATCTATATTCCACCAAACAACTTCTTTTGATTTCTTTCCAACAAGAAACCACTTGTTACCTGCTTTTGTCGCATAAAAGTACGGATAAAAATCTTTACCTTTAAGCATGTTTACATACTTTTTTTGTTCATCTGTTTTAGGGACATCTCGCTTCTTCTTGACTCCAAAAGAGAATGAGTGACGAACAGTTTCATTTATTCTCGGAGTTACTCTGAACACATAATATTTTCCGACCTTTTCTCTCCCAAGTTTATACCTAAAGTAGTTTCCTTTATACTTTGCAGAAAGAACCCTTATATTCTTCATATTATCACCAAAATTGGTGTATTCTCCAATCTCAACCTTGTAATACTCGTCAGAAGGCCCATTCCAAGTAACGGTCACATATTCACCAATTCTTTTAGAACCATCAACTTCAGTTATTTTGAAGTTTAGAATACTACTATTCTTAGGGTCAGTGCAGTCATATACAATTTTATTAGAAGGAGGGTATATTTTATTTGATTCATGATATATATATCCTAAAAAATGTACTCCTTTAACGTTTTCTGTGTATGATCTTAATGTACAATATTTATACACATTATTTCCTACACTAGCCTTAGGCCTAGAAGCTACATTACGGATATTACCATTACGATCAATGCCTTTTTTTATAAAATCATTCATACTAAGCATCATAGGATTATTATCTTTGTCAAACCCGACAACAACGGCGACATGACCATATGGGTTTACATCAGTATTGCTCTTCCACACAGCAATAGCTCCTAATTCAGGCTTACTTCCCGTATCTATTTTCTTATCTTTGGCATTATCATACCAACTATATGCATGCCCTGTGAGACCATATGAGGGTAGATTGTCAATTGCTCCACTCTTAATAAGCAAAACTCCTGCAGTGCAATGCCCTTTCGCTGCAGCGTAAACAAGTGAGCAAGACATCAGACAAACATACATCAATACGCATATAGTGAATTTAATCTTTTTAAATAATATCATATCACCACCTATCTATTTTAATTTATTTGTATAACCTTCTTTGAACAATGCCCTGCGCTATCATAAGCTGACAGCTCAAACCTTAAATTTTTCACTTTTTCTGTGACATTTATAGGGAGAACTTTTATAAATTTCTTATCCGAGACTCCCGGGAAATTCATATCGTAATACTTCCCATTTGCATAAGTTCTTAAAACCACTTTTCTCAGCCCAATATCGTCAGTAACTCTGATAACCAATTTTGCCGAGGAACTACCTCCGATCTTACTAAATATGACCGATGGAGATTTATCGCTGACCTTTACCTTTGAACTCGTGGAAGAACTGGAGCTACTGGAACTCTTCGATGAAGAGGACGGAGAACTACTTTTGCTTGATTTATTAGAAGAGCTTGAAGAACTGCTGCTTTTCTTAGACGAAATTTCAGTGAAATCGTCACTTGCATACTTAGTATCTCCGAAATTAGGCTTAACCATTAAAGCTAATGTATATTTTCCAGAAAACATACTAGCAGGAACTGTTTTCGTATTGCCGAAATGAGGTACATTCTTTCCTCCAGCCACAAAAGTATTTTTTCCCGTACTATATGAATGTAACTTTACAGACCACTCTTTTATCCCCCTGTCATCTTCACCATTATATTTGAAAACATAGTTACTACCGACTTTTTTAACATCAATATATTTTTCAACAGGATAATCCTTAATAAATACCTTTGTGACTTTCTCTGCAGTCTGTCCCTTTACGTTCTCAGCACTGAGTGTAAGGTTGATTTCCTTATTATAGAAATATGAAAGATCTTTCTGCTTTGATCCTATAATCGGTAGTGAGAAATACTTTTTACCACTGCATGGAAGACTTGTAATTTTCGACTTACCATCACAATCCATATTAAGTTTCGCGTTCTTCAACCCATATTCATCATTAATTTTCACATTTATGGTCAATAGATTTATAGTTTGAGAGGTAGTGAGAATAACTTCTGGCTTGGAATAAGTTTGCGGCTGACTTGCTTCAACCTGTTCAGCATCGCCCCCCATCAAATCTCCAATACTCGGACCGTCATCAGTAGGTACTGCTTCTGTAGCGTCCACAACAGCGTCATTCTGTTGTGTTTCAGGAGGTATGGTTTCATCAAGGCTGTTATTCTCGGCAGTCTGGTCTGAAGGAGTCTGACTTCCCCCCATTAAATCATCAATACTGGGACCATTTGAGTCATCATCAGATGACTCAAACTGATCTGCAACTTCATTGTTGTTTTCACTGTTGTCATAAACGGGTTGAGAGACAGACCCCTGACTTTCACCAAGATCCGGATCGGAGTTGCTGTCTGCTTGCGAAGATGCCCCAGAGTTTTCGTCTGAACTTCCTTCCGATCCCCCCATGAGATCTGATATACTGGGACTTTCTCCCTCAGGTTCGCTTATATTATCATCCTGACTAGAAAAATCACCTCCAATCTGGGTACTCTGATTATTATCAGCGCTAGATGGACTATCCGTACTGACATTTGAATCAGAACTAGAGTCAGTAGTCGTTGGCGAGGAACTAGAATTAGAGCTTGTACTATCAGTGGAGTTTGAAGAATTGGTTGTACTATCTTCACCCATCAAATCACCAATGGAAGGCTCATTCTCATCTGGTTGAGACTCACTAACAGTATCGGTTGCAGTTGTTGATGTTCCACTTGATTCATCAATATTCCCGGATGTAGAATCGGAGTTTGCTGTTGAATCGCTTTTGGCTCCATTATTTTCAACAACAGAATCAGCATTGCCTGAATCGGAACTATCTGTGACTGGTGCAGCATCCGTTTTAACGACTCCATCCTTGACCACAAAATTCTTATTTCTCTCGATGGCGGTGCCAGAGGAATCCCTAACCTGAACCTGAACCCGGTATTTACCTTTATCAAGGTTAAAAATTCTGGAACTACCGATATAAGCTTTTCCGCTGGCAGAGATTTCTTCTGTGTTGAGGATATCTCCATTTGCACTAACTACTTGCAAGACCATACCATCAAGACCTATATCATCTATGACTTTTAGCTTGAAAGAAATTCGACCTAGCCCCCTAACTTCAGGATCAAGACTAAGTATCACAGGAGGGATATCGAACCGATTGTTGATATCATGAGCTTTCTGAATGCCAGCCACCTCCTCTTCAAGAGCTGCTCCGGAAACATGATCTTCGAGACGCTCACGGGATGAATCATCTTCGTTATCACCGTAGTCCCCTTGATTAGGATTACGGACCGATATATTGCGGCTCTCACTAAGCCGGTTGTTGCGATCTATAACTTCAACTTGAATTGTATGATATTTTTCCTTATTATAGTAATCATCATCAAGCTTCATTACGAATGACTTTTCACCGTAATAATACTTTCTAACCTTGCGGTTCCCTTCCCTCACGGAGACCTTGTATTCCTTATAATTATCCTCGCCGGAAGATGCTCCGCGGATTTTCACAACTGGGGCTTTTGATCTCCAGGCAATCCTTACCTGTATTCTACTATTGAGGCGAATTGCGCTTATCTCGGTTATTTCAGGCTTTGCGCAGTGACCTTCAATCGCAACGAAAAGCAGCATAAAAGATGCTAACACTGCAATTCCTAAATATTTCTTGAACATATTTTACGCCCTATTTTTTAGCTTTCTTGCTTAACTCTTCAGGCGCAACCACCTTGGTGGTGAACGTTTCCTTAGTGAACTTAATTCGCGCATCCCATTTTTTGGGCTTCAACGAATCGTCAGTCTCGGCATCCAGTATAGTCAAATTAACCCTGCTGCGTATAACTTTATCAGTGGCAGGATCAATGTAGCTATCCAAAACAGTTGAGAAGTTCTTACAGCCATGCACAGAAGGGTAAGCAGGTATTCCTATACTATAATCCACAGCATTAGATTCCATGGAGGTGATCCTAACCACCCAGGCAGCTACAACACTACTGCTGACAGCTTCGGCTTCATCGCAAATCCACCAGATATCCTCAGGAAGGTATTTTCCTGAACCAGGTTCAATGAGTTCATATTTAACGTCGGCAATAAGAGCGCCTTTGTCATAAAAAATACTCTTATTTAGGGGGAGTTTCATAATACCAGAACTATCAGCGGTAATCTCGTCAAGCATTTCCAATTTATAGGCCACTACAAGACCGCGCCCACTGGTTCCCGTATGCCCATTAATACCTCCTGCGACATTTCCCGACCCCACACCGAGACCTCCTGCGGCCTTTGCCCCCACTTCAGTCCTAAACCGACTTTCACCATCAAGGTCATAATATTTTAGACGAAGTGCCTCAGTCACATAAGCGACTGCAGGTTTAAATGGAATATCACCAATATTAACTGGCTTGATTATTTCCAAACCTTCAATGTCAGCAAGCTCCTTGTTGCCTACCTCTATTCCAGCCTCACCGGCCGGACCGGCAAGACTCTGACCTTGGATTCCAGTTCCTAAGCTGTATGCAAAATCTTTTTGAACACCGTCATGTGATCGGTCAACCCTAAGTTCAATATTATCCGTAGAGCCTCTGTCTGGCTGTAGTCCACGCGAAGGTGAATACCAAAAACCGATATTAGTATGGTCTGTCGGTCGCCTTGGAATATAATACTCTTCCCCAAATGTTTCTTTCATACTACTTTCGTGATCTGCTGAGACATTCATGCCCGCACATCCGCCAAGAAGCATAGAAATAGCCACCAAAAACATTAATTTAAATTTATAAACATCAATAAACATAAAGTCTCCCCTTACTGATTACCATACAAGAATCATTAATCGTTATGTTGTTAATTCAAATACATAACGAAAAGCCTCCCCTTATTGATCACAACACTTATAACGACGATATTTTATATATTATCACGCCAAAAAAGTATACTCGTAACAATCTTCACTTGAGAGATTATTACTGCTAACTCGTCTAAATGAGTTCATATTTTTTTCACGTTAGCTTATGCACTGATGATTTCCACAAAAAATAAATTAAAGATATTATTTACGCTTGAACTCCAAAAAAAAAAGCTCACCATCAACGTATTCATAAACTCAAATCAAAAAAAACAATTCCCAAAATCACACCATTTTCAGCTTTCAGCCCCAAAAATTGACCCACATTCCTTTAATAAATGAGGGCCAATCAGAATTGCTTTCTATCCACTGACTATTTGCTCTCTGTCTCCGAGCCGAATATTTTTTTCATTCTCAATCTCGCCTTCAACGACAACCTGCTCTTCCAAAAGCTCATCACCCCGACAAAAATAACTGTCCGTTAATTTTCCAGACTTTGAATCTTCAGCATGATACATTCCCTCAACCAGAATTTTATCAAAACCCTGCTCATAATTTTCCATACTCTCATACTTATCACTAAGACCTCTTTTCCGACGCCATCCCCAAATATCAATCATCATTCTACCTGTAGCACCTAAATGTTTCTGGAGCATAAAAAGCAGGAAGCAGCCCACTTCCCTGCAGCTTGGCCAAGAACTTTGCAGCAATAACTGGATCTATTTTTTCTGAAAATTCTGGATTTTTACCAGTCACAAACTCTTCAAAAATATCTTGAAAAGTTTCTGACTTACAAATTGCCACCCTATCTTCGACTATTTTAGAAATTTGCAGTTTATCATTAGCAAATGTTATAATTGAGAAGAGTGGTATTTCGTCTTTTATAATAGATGAAAAAGCATCCTGTAATATTTCACGCGCCCTAACGGCTTGAACGGCTGGAGATCTAACAACTGTCAGCTTATTCTTCCATAGTTTCTGCCATTTTTCAGGCCTATAGAATGTGCAATCTTTGGCTGGAGAATAACAACCTGAATAATTCTTTACTTCTATATGGACTAATCCATATTTACATAGGGCAAGCACGTCCAATTCACACTTTTCGGCATTATGAACTAGTCCCACATTTGTATATACAGCAGATTTTCCAACAAGTTCACAGTGGCCTAGAATTTTCAGCTCGCCCTCATCTCCGTGATGTTTAAGCCTCTCCTTCCAGGTTAAATTTGTTTGATTACACCTTTCATGAAACTTACGCATCCGCTCAATATATTCTTCAGAGCGCAACAAAGTTGCAGCGTTGGGATTCTCAGTGAAACCCTCCGCTTTCTTCGCAATCTTAGGATCTTTGCGTTTGGGCTTAAAAAAACGATAAACAAGAGCTAAAACTGCAAGCAATATAAAAATTGAAGTTACCGACAAGACTCCACCCCTATAGTATTTAAAATTTCACTACGAAATCTTAATTTCCAAAATCACACCATTTTCAGCTAAAAAAATTGACCCACATTCCTTTAATAAATGAGGGCCAATCAGAATTGCTTTCTATCCACTGACTATTTGCTCTCTGTCTCCGAGCCGAATATTTTTTTCATCCTCAATCTCGCCTTCAATGACAGCCTTCATGGCTTCCAGCTTGGCGAGTCTTGCGGCCTTTCCCATAGATTGTTCTACATCCATCAGTCTTTTGGTAAATAAAGGTAAATTGTCTTCAAAAGATTGCTCACTCTCAGCAAACATTTCCCCTTCACCGGTAAGTAACCAAGTACCATCGACTTTAAATTCTCGTAGCCACAACTCGAGAGTACGCTGATTGGGTAAGCGACCATCATTTATATACCCAGAAACAGTCTGAGGTTTGATTCCCCCTGCCGTTGCCAGAGAAGCCTTATCAAGTTTAAATTCCTTGATAATCATATTAAGTCGCTCGCTAAAACTTGAAGACAACAAGAAAACCCACTTTTTCTACGAGTTTTTATTGACATACTACGAGATTTTGTTATCTCTTCACTCAACAACACACATCAAATCAAAATAAACATCAACTGATTGAGGTTCCATTGATGATTAACCAAACTAAAGACTCAGCGCAAGCCCCCTTTACAACTGAATCTATTCCGGACCATTTCCTGCGCCGTGCGTGGATGGAGAAAAACGGGCTCACCAACGTTGCGCTGGCAGAAAGATTTGACCTCACCCCTTCCAGAGTTTCCTGTATCATTCGTAGCGGTGAATGCCCTCAGAAATACATCAAAATTTTACGCAACGAATACGGCATGCCTGAAGAAATTCTTCCGGCACGAAGCAGAGAAAAAAGCGGTCCCAAGCGTAAAAAGCCTTAATTTATTGGAATACATCTAGACGAAAATTACGTCTTCTTTTGCGTAGGGTCACGTTAACATTGGTATATATTTCAGGAGTAATTTCATGAAGTTAACAGATACAGTTCGTAAAATGGTCATTGATTCTGATATTGGAGCCCGTGAAGTGGCGGCCATTGTCGATAAAAAATACCATGTCCTTATGAATGAACTGAACTCAGAAAACACCAGCCACAAACTTGGTGCTGAACTACTCGTTCCCTTGATGAAAGCTTGCAGCTCTGATTCTCCCATGCAACTGCTCGCAGCAGATATGAGAGGACTGTTTATCAAAATTCCTGACGGAAACGGATCAAATGCGTCTCTGATTAAAGCTGTAAAAGAATTCGGTGAACTCATTGCCGTATACGGTGAAACCATTGAACGTGGAAACCTTAATGACAATGACAAGAAACGGATTCGTAAAGAAGGTCAGGAAGCTATGACAGCAATTCAGGAACTCCTCTGCGGCCTTGATACCAACGGCAGCTTTAAACCTCATAATTAAAAATGGAGTTAAAAATGACACGCGAAGAACTGAGAGAGCACCTTATTAAAACCCTGCCCCCTATACTTTGCAGAAGAGGAGTTGAAGAACACACAGGTGGACTTATCAAAGCCAAAACAATGCGCATGTTGGATTGTCAGGGAGCTGGGCCCATCGAAGGACGATTTAAGCGCGGACGCAAAGTTTTTTATTCTCGTGAACAGTTTGTGGACTGGTTCATAAAGGAATCTGACCCGCTGGTCTAAAGAAGAAGCTGAGCAGCATTGCGGCACTGGTCATCGTGAGTATGAGTGTAGCGCATAGTGGTCTGGATAGTAGCATGCCCCATCATTTTTTGAACAACAGGAAGCGGAACACACTTGGCAACGAGCCGGGAAGCAAAAGTATGACGGAAACAATGAGCACAAAAACGCAAGCGGCGGTCAGAGACGCCATCATTCCATCCGAGATGCTTAATCAGAGTTTTGAAATTCTGCCCGATCTCCCTGCGCGCTTCACCGGAAGGCTTGGGAAAAAGCAAAGCCTCCATGCTCTTCAGTTCCGGAATTCTGGCTGCGAGCATAGGCCTTATCTTTTCAGTGATGTAAGCAACCCTGCTTACTCCGGACTTGGGGCCGTCATCGGCTCCCGCCTCTCCTTTAATAATGATACGGTTCTCAACCAGATCAATATCCTGTCTGGTAAGCGCAAAAATTTCTCCCATCCGCATGCCGGTATAAAGACTGAGCAGGCAGATATCGTGGCAGTCAGTGTACCCCCGCTCTGCAGCCAGTTTGAAAAAAGCAATCTCCTCTTCAACAGAGAAGTAACGAAGCCTGCGGTTGTTGAGCCTCGGAAACTTAACGCCTTTGACAGGATTAGCTCCGTTAAGCCAGCCTCTTTGAATAGAGTAATTACAGATCTGACGTGTAAGGGCGAGACACTGCCCAACCGTGGCCTTGGCAAGTCCCTTTCCTGCTACAGTGACTTTGAGATCTTCGATATGCTGAAAGGTCAGATCATCAAGAGCAATCTTTCCAAGAACTGGCAGCAGGTGCATTCTGAATCGCGTGCGGTCGTGCTTCCAACTTTTCTTGTTATTTCTGGCGTACTCTTCAATGTAGATTTCGCCTGCTTCAGAAAAAGTTTTGCGAGCCTGCTGCTCAACGAACTTCGCCCGCTCCTTTTCAGCTTTAATTGCCCTGAAATTTTCAAGAGACTGCGGACCGACTCCAAGCTTGATATTTGCTACAACCTCAGAGCGGATTTTATGAGCCTTAGCCGGAGACCATCCCTGCGAAGCCCAGCCAAGTCCTTCTTCTCTGAGCCGACCATTGACCTTGTACCTGATCACATAGTATTTATCGGGCTGAACACCATGCCTGCGTGTTTTGTGGCACCGGAATCTCACTCCGGTATACTTGCTCGCTTCAAATTTTCCTGCTGCCATATCTGTCCCACTCCTGTCCCACTTTTTTCTGATACACTCACAGACTTTACTGGCTGTGTAGACAGAGTAATAACCGATGAACATTTTGTATTCAAAGCGGTTATGGACATTAATGAACAATTGGCTGAATCTTTTTATACGGGCTTAAAATCCCTCGGCTTTACGGCTGTGCGGGTTCAAGTCCCGCTCTGGGTACCATGTAAAGACAGGGGTTTATAAGAATTTTTAGTAAAGATTCTTATAAACCCATTTCTTGTTTCAGGTATTTCTTACACCCTTTTTTCGATATAGGATGTAGCAGAGAACTTTTTCAGCAAACTAAAAAGGAAGCTGGTAAACCGAACCGTCTATAAAAATCGTGAGCAGTCAAGGCAGGATATTTTTATTTACCTTGAAATTTTCTACAACAGAAAACGCAGACATGCCGGGATCGGATATGTCTCGCCAGATCGATTTAAACAGGACTATTACCGTAACCAAAAACTAGCTTCTTAACCTAAAAAAGGATCTGTCCCTTATTTATGCAGTATTTCAAGGTTTAGCTCAAAATTTGAGCTAAACCTTTAATTTTTGAAACCAACTAACAAGTAAAATCACATTTTTAAAAAATAATTTCAAAAAATATCAAAAATTTTCTCAGTAGAAATTAGTGTCCTTCACATTTATGACTAGAAGGAGCCCATCCATCCATATACCATGCACGCGCACCATGTATCTGTAACCCGTGATATCTTACATACTCAAGCTGATCTTCTGAGTAAGTATGCCCTTCTATCGGTCTGATTGCCATAACCTCGGTAGGTCCGTATACAGTTGACGAAGAATCAGCAACAAATATGGGCTGTCCACAAGAACCTGAAGAGTGTTTAATCGTCAATTTCCCTGTACCGATTCCTTCAGCCATACAAGGCACATCTACGTCTCTAACTAAATCCATTTTAAATCTCCTTAAATTGGGTTAAAAGAAACACACCAAAACGTATAGACAAAACATTAATCAAGCTACAAAACTATGGACACACGCTTAAATTGTCGCTTCTCTGACATTTCAGAGTATATCCATCCCAAAAGGCAAATACTAAAAGATAATATCAATTGTTTTATGACTTATTTTTATTTCAAATTTAGTCTGTAAAATTTTAGATTTCGCATCTTCAAAATCTCCGTGGGGTTCATCATTGAACCACAAATGTAATTGTGCCCCGGGCTTCGCAAAATTTTTAGCAAGGTCGTTTAGAAAAAAATCCCAATCTTGCTCTGTCCATAAATAATTATTCACTTTGTGAAAACAAATCGCGTACGCAACGATTAAATCAAATTTTTTATCGCTGTTGCATGAAATAAATTTTTGCGGCTCAATTCTTGTTTCCCAGCGTGGAACATTAAATTCTTTGATAAGAACATCAAAAATTTCTATACTAGGAACATCCAAACATTGAGGGTTGTGCCCAAATTCTTTCGCGAGATATGAAAAGAAACCAGCTCCAGACCCAATATCAAAAACATCAAGATTCTTTCTTTTATGAAGTCTCAACTCATATGCACGTCTGAGATTCATAATTATATACCGTTTTAAGTTTTTATACTTTTCTCCTTCCCCAATATAATCTGCAACCAGATTACTTATTCTTTTCATTTCGGAAGTATTACAAATTCTTCCTGCTTCTTTTTTCGCTAAATGCTTATAATATAGCTTTTCAGGATTTTTTATATACTCACAGTAGTTACCGAGTCTATCATAGAGTCTTTTTCTACGATGCTCACTGTCAGTAAAATACTTCATTATATTACTCATTCATATCCCCTTAACTACAATTTAATAATTGGACTATATATATTACGCAAAATATAATCTCAAGAAAAACATCCAACAGCTATAACCGTACCCAACCATCATTAGCTCAACGAACATTACATATAGTTATGGTCATGCTTAGAAGCATCTTAAACAGCGATATAAAACTTATGTAAGTATCATGTATAAACAGTTGCTATAAAATCAAAAGAAAAAAACAAATCTAAAATAGTAAAAAACCTCTCATAGCATAAAGACAATAAGAGGTTAATCACTTCACTAATACTTAAAATCAGTACAGTTAACTTTTCTTAACTATAGATGTCTTGAGCAGCATTGCACCGAAGCCGGGTACCTTACAAGAAATATCATGAACTCCGTCTTCAGGTTCTATCAGTCGGATATTTTTTACCTTCGTCCCTTTCTTAATGGACGATGAAGCTCCTTTAACTTTTAAGTCTTGGATAACTATAACTGTATCTCCATCAACTAAGACATTCCCATTTGCATCCTTATATACTTTTTCTGCCACATCTTCGGCCTGAAATTCAAAGCCACATTCTGGACAAATAAGAATACTACCATCATGGTAAACATACTCAGAATTACACTCCGGACAATTTGGTAACTTTTCCATTGCTTCCTAACTATTAGTTTTATTACCCATTTCTGTATAAATGGATAATCCATTAAAATAAAAAAACTAATCCAAACAGTTTATACAATCAAAGAGGACTGCATAAGAGTATGCATCCTGATCAAAAAGAACTGTATGGCTGATATTACCTATCGCCTTTTTATACATAACCTTAAAAGAATTTGTAGTGCTATCATTGTCTTTTCTGAAAGGCTACTTTAAAAACTCTGACTCATTTTCTGGATCAATTAATATCGTTTCATATCTCTTATTACAAACTCAATAGAAAAGAACAAATTCCCTGTGGAGAGCAGCAATGGTACTATGAATGAATATCATTATCAATGGACCCTACTGCCACTTCTAACTGCAATCATAAATATTGCAATATCCATTATCAAATTACTCTCTTCTGTTATCCTTGTGATAAAGCCTTTTCAACCATAGTTTTTTTTGTAATTATTGTTTTTTACAACGGGTAATCAACTGATACTATATATATTCAGGAGAAAAATGATGAACGCGCAAATAGGTCGTAACGATCCCTGCCCATGCGGCAGTGGAAAGAAATATAAAAAATGCTGTATAGGTACGGAAAAAGCTAAGAATTTGAATCTGCCGGAAAGCTTTCTTAAAAGGTACAATGTCCGCCTGAAAACACCTGAACAAATTGATGGAATACGCCGATGTGGACAGCTGGTTATGAAAACATTTGATATTGTAAAAGAACTTATCAACCCTGGTGTAGAGACTGAAAAAATCAATCAGGCTGTACACAAATTCACTACCGATAATGGAGCACTCCCCGCTCCTTTAAACTACCATGGCTTCCCCAAAAGCGTCTGCATCTCGCCTAATGAAGTTATCTGCCACGGAATTCCCGGCAAGTACACACTTAAAGACGGAGATATTGTTAATGTAGACATCACGACAATCCTTGATGGCTACTATGCCGACTGCAATCAGACATTTTTTGTGGGAACTCCCTCGGCAGATGCACTCAAAATAGTTAACGTAGCCAGAGAAAGTCTACGTCTAGGACTGGAACAGGCGAAGCCAGGAAATATCGTCAATGATATTTCATCTGCAATCCAAGCCTATGCAGAAGGTCAGGGCTGCTCTGTTGTACGTGAATATATGGGCCACGGAGTTGGACTCGACTTTCACGAAGCTCCGAATGTCCCCCATTTCCGATCTCGATGGGGGAATGTCCCACTGGCACCTGGAATGACATTTACTATTGAACCTATGATCAACCTCGGAGCCAAAGAAGTTCTGGTACTTGATGATGACTGGACTGCTGTAACCAAAGACGGTTCACTTTCCGCCCAATTCGAACAAACTATCGTCATCACCGAAAGTGGATATGAAAGCCTGACTCCTTTTGATCTGTAGTTAATTATTACTAATATGCTACACATGAATGGTATATGCACGTATCTAAGATACAAGTAACATGCGACAAGTTAATACTTATGACCTATTACTAAGCAATAATTCTGGCTAAGTGCTGAGAATTTAAATGAATTGTCACGAGAAACGCAAATGATGTATTCAAATCAGACATCATATTTATCAGCATATTGCAAGTGATGATCCGGGTATTTTTTCTACAAGTCTCAGAAATGAATACTCTCATATTTATAGGACATTAATAGAACTTGGAATATCCGAACAAGAGGCGCTGGATAAAATTTCACGGCTTATTGACAATTCATGGGCTTATAAATTTTAAAAAGCTCTTAACTTTAAAAAACGAGATCCTATACTTAATTTTTTATCCTAATGCCATATTCCTGTAACAAAAATAACGTATTCGCTACTTATCAAACTAAATGATTAAAAAGGCCATATAACAAAATCATAAGTGAATGGCCCTTAATTAAAAGTGATTTAAAAACGCAAATACTATACAATCCCCGCCTTACGCGGACTACAGGAGTTTTTTTATGGATATGCAGCATCCTCTGAAAGTTTATGAGGAAGAACTTGCTGAATTGCAGGAACTTGTACTGGAACTTGGAAATTTAGCTCTTAATCAATTAATAGAAGCTCTTGCAACTTTTGAGGAAAATAATCCGGAAAAGGCTGAAGCTATCATAAAAAAAGATGAAAAGATTAATGAACTGGAGCACAAAGTTGACCGGGCTTCACTCATGATAGTAACTAAAATGGAGCCGAAAGCCGGCGACCTGCGTTATATCCTTTCATGCAGTAAAATAGCTTCTGACTTAGAACGCATTGCCGACTATGCCAAAAGTATTGCTAAAAAAGGAAAAAGAGGCTTTGCCGAAGAACACACACAGCATCTATCATATGTCCAGCATATGGGGAAAGAACTTACCGCCATGCTTGAACAGATACTTGTGGCATTCAAAGACCTCAGTGTAGAGAAGGCCTTGGATGTATGGCACGGAGACAGTAATGTTGATGCTCTTTTTAAAGAAGCACTTCTGGGTATGAAAGACTGCGTTGAAGCTGAAGACCCTGACGGAAAAGGATTTATTTCCCTGCTATTTACCATGCGCTGTCTGGAACGTGTAGGTGACCATATCACAAATATCTCTGAGCATATCTACTTCATCAAATACGCTGAATATTATCCCGGTAAAAAATAGCAACCTCTTTAACTTGTCACATAACAGGAGATGGTGAATATTGCTGATATTCCATCTCCTGTTCCTTATTTTCATCATTATTTTTAGCTGCTTTTTCTCATCATGATCCACTAAAAGCTAAGCTTTTTTCTTTTCCACTTTACACCGCTTAAAGATTTACATACCTTATCTCCAGCTAGGGGTGCCTTGTTAGGCTGAGATGGCATCTGCCGATCCCTTTGAACCTGATGCGGGTAATCCCGCCGTAGGGAAGCTGCAATAGATTTTGTTTTATATCTACTGTACGCGCTCACCCTATATGGTGAGCTTTTTTTTTATGGAGTTATAAATGTTTGTTACCCTTAATGGTAAAGAAATTGAACTGACCGAAGAGATTACTATCCTTAACCTACTGGAATCCAAGGACCTGTCTCCTGAGACCGTTGTTGTTGAGCTTAATAAAAAAATCATACCGGCCGATAATTTTTCTACCATCTTAATAAACGACGGGGATCACCTCGAAGTACTGCGCTTTGTAGGCGGAGGTTAATTGAAATGAATAAAGATATTTTTGAACTTGGCGGAGTTGAGTTTGACAGCCGTCTGCTGACTGGAACAGGTAAATATGCAGATGATTCAGTTATCCCGGAAGTCTGTGAAGCTTCAGGGTCACAAATCATCACCGTGGCTTTGAGACGTGTAGATTTTGAATCAACAACTGGAAATGTCATGGATTTTATTCCTAAAAACATGAAACTCCTGCCAAACACTTCCGGAGCACGCAATGCGGATGAAGCAGTCCGTATCGCCAGATTGGCAAAAGCAATGGGTTGTGGGGACTGGATCAAAATTGAAGTTATTTCCGACAACAAATATCTGCTTCCCGATGGTTATGAAACAGCCAAAGCAACTGAAATCCTTGCAAACGAAGGTTTTGTGGTTCTGCCTTATGTAAATGCAGACCTGTATATTGCACGTTCATTAGTTGATGCAGGCGCAGCTGCGGTAATGCCGCTTGGTGCTCCTATTGGAACCAACCGGGGTCTTCAAACTCGTGAAATGGTACGCATCCTCATTGATGAAATCAGCCTGCCCATAATCGTCGATGCAGGAATAGGTCGCCCTTCTGAAGCTTGTGAAGCAATGGAAATGGGGGCTGATGCCTGTCTGGTTAATACGGCAATAGCAACTGCCAGCAATCCAGCAATGATGGCCAGTGCCTTCGGACATGCTGTAAAAGCAGGTCGCGAAGCATATCTCTCCGGTCCCGGAGCAAAACATAGTCATGCCAAGGCATCCTCTCCTCTGACCGGATTCCTGCACGAGGGATAAAAAAATGAGTTTCTACCCTATCTGCGCCGAATACAACGACGCCCCGCTTGCCGAGCAATTCGGCTCTGTCACTGAACACGATGTCAGGCGCGCCATTAACAAGACAAAACTTAATCCAAAAGATTTTCTTGCCCTGTTGAGCCCTGCAGCAATTCCTTTTCTTGAAGAAATGGCCCAAAAAGCAAACCAGTTGACCTTGCAGAACTTCGGTAAAACAATCCAACTGTTCACCCCGCTTTATATGGCTAATTTCTGCACAAATAGATGTATATACTGCGGATTTAACACCAAAAACAAGATCCCCCGCACCCAGCTCGGACCTGAAGAGCTGGAAACAGAGGCAAAAGCCATTGCTGAAACAGGACTTAAGCATCTGCTTATCCTTACTGGTGATGCAAGGACCAAATCATCACCTGAATACGTAGAGTCAGCAGTAAAAATATTGAGCAGATATTTTCCTTCTGTTTCCATCGAAATATATGCCATGACCGAGGAAGAATACGCCCGGCAGGTAGAAGCAGGCGTTGACGGCATGACCATGTTTCAGGAGACCTACAACGAAGAACTTTATCCTGAATTACATCCCGCAGGACCGAAAAGAGATTACCGCTTCCGTCTTGATGCTCCTGAAAGGGCTTGCAAGGCAGGAATGCGTGTAGTCAATATCGGCGCATTGCTCGGCCTTGACGAATGGCGGCACGATGCCCTTAAAACAGGCATTCATGCTGCATATCTTCAGGATAAATATCCAGATGTAGATATAGCGGTTTCCCTGCCGCGCATTCGCACTCATGTAGGTGATGCCTTTGTACCCAGATCACTGGTAAGTGATATATCACTTACCCAGAACATGCTGGCCCTGCGTCTCTTCCTGCCGCGCTGCGGAATCACCATCTCCACACGTGAAGCTCCTGAATTTCGTGAAAATATTCTGCCGCTGGGTGTCACCCGCATGTCAGCCGGAGTTTCCACTGAAGTCGGAGGCCATACTAAAACAGATGAAAAAGTCGGACAGTTCGACATCAGCGATGGTCGCAGCGTTGAAGAGATGAGCCAAGTTCTAAGAAAACACGGCTACCAGCCAGTATTTAAAGACTGGCATTCTTTGAAGGAAGCATCGTGAACCAGACGGAAACAGGCATCGCCGCATATCTCGGTAGAGACAGGCTGCGTTTCCTGCAACAGATTTGCATAGGAATAGCCGGGGCCGGAGGTCTCGGCTCAAACTGTGCGATGCACTTGGTCCGCTGCGGATTCAAAAAGTTTGTGCTTGTTGATTTTGACCGTATTGAGGAGTCAAACCTCAACCGTCAATTTTACCGCATGGATCAACTCGGCAAATTCAAAGTTGACGCGCTAAGCAACAATTTGCTGGAGATCAACCCGGATCTGGATATCACCATCCTGCACGAAACAGTCAATAGTGGAAATATGATCGGTATTTTCAATGATTGTGATGTTGTTGTAGAAGCCTTTGATGCAGCCGGAATTAAAAAGGCCCTTGTTGAAACCTTTCTGCCGACTGAAAAACTGCTGATTACTGCATCAGGTATGGGTGGAACAGGAAATGCTGATGAACTTATCACCCGCAAAATACGCAATAATTTCTACATGATCGGCGACATGAAAACCGAATGCAATGCAAAAAACCCGCCCTTCTCACCTAAAGTGGGCATAGCTGCGGCAAAACAGGCCGATGTTATACTGGCCTATTATCTCAACAAATATGAGTCAGAAGGAGAAAAATAATGAGTTCAAGAGAAATAACCAGACAAAATATTCTTGATACAGATTTATATTGCCTTACCGCTCTTAAATTTTCTAAAGGACGCTCTAACACTGAAGTTGTACGTGAAATGCTTGATAACGGCATCAAGCTGATTCAGTACCGTGAGAAAGAAATTAAATCCGGTCAGAAATATGCTGAATGCTTGGAAATACGCAGAATGACCCATGAGGCAGGTGCTGCTTTTATCATCAACGATGATATAGATCTAGCCATGATGGTTGAAGCTGACGGTATTCATATCGGGCAGGAAGATTTCCCTGTGCATGCTGTACGTAAACTTGTGGGGGACAAAATGGCCATCGGCCTTTCCACCCATAGTCCGCAGGAAGCACGGGCAGCTGTTGAAGCAGGAGCTGACTACATCGGAGTAGGCCCCATTTTTAAAACATTCACGAAAGATGATGTTGTCGATCCAGTGGGCTTTGAATATCTCGACTACGTTGTCCAAAATATAGATCTGCCATTTGTTGCCATAGGCGGCATCAAAGAACACAACATTGCCGATGTAATGAAACGCGGTGCTAAATGTGTTGCTTTAGTTACCGAAATTGTCGGTGCTGATAACATCGGCGGCATGATTAAAGACTTGAGAAAGGCAATAGAAAAGTAACATCAAACTATTTTAACAGCTTTTTTTAATTTCAAATCAAGTACAAAAAAGCGCCACTACCTGAAAACAAATAGTGGCGCTTTTACATATTAAAAAACACTACAGTATATTCCACGGAACTTCAGCCATAGGCCTATACTCCTCTTCTTGCGCTCTAATATCAAGATGTACCAATCCCAACGGAGCAATCCGCTGATCAGGTTCTTCCATAAGCTCACGGGTATCAATGGTTACATAGTAATGTTTACATGTATCGCAAACATCCACTCTTTCATTTTTAGATTCTTCGTCCTGTAAATATCTGAGTTTTTCATAATCCTCACTTTCGCACCAAGGACACATGTTACGCTTTATACGCCATTCGTGACCGCAACATGAGCAATGCATCCAACGTTGCCCGCCATGTGACTTAAGATAAGCATTATCATCACCTGATTTCTTAAGCAGGGACATATCCGGAAAAGTCCCACAAACAGGACAGTATCCTTTAGTCCACACCATATTCTCTATCAATCTTGCAGCATCAACTTCCATGCGACCCATGAAAGGCTTGAGAGCCATAGTTGCCAGAAAAAGAAGAGTCTGCCGATCTACTTTCCATTTCTCAACCAGTTGATCAATAAGAACAAGATCCTCACTCCAAGTAGCTTTTGCTAAATCATTTATGTTTTCAGCATCTTTAACAGCTCTAATAATTTCAGTTATTTGATTGGATATACTGGGCATTCCCTTAGCCACAGCTTCAGACACACTGATAAAAATATCTGAATACAAATCCCCAAGCTCCGGTAAATCCATTTCTGATAAAAGAGGAACTCCCTGCTCAAAACGTGGAGCATACGCTTCAGGCAAAATAAATCCGGTCCAGTCCTCAAGCAATTCATATCCCTTTTCTTGAGCCTGAACTAATGGACCGAAAGCATCAAAAATATTTTCAAGAGCGGGAGTTTTTTTACGTAAGTAAAGAAGACCGGATTGCACGTCACGCTTTTTCTTAGACTTAGATTTAATCTTATTCATTGAAATATAACCCTGAAATTATTTATTTTAAACGACATACCATAAAAACTGCGGAGCTTAATTCTCATGCAAAACTTTGAGACTTACCTCAGTCCAGCGGATACCTGAATTTTATATTAACCTGTATACAAAATAACCACGCAAAAAATTCCACTCATATATTTAGATAATACCTACTAAAAAGTCTTAGAATTCTTAACCCCCTTCCCAAAAGGGGTTAAGTCGACGGAGGCAAACAAGACCGGACCACGGATAAAAACCGTGGTCCGGTGATAGGATGCTTATCCCAATATACGCTTGGCAGGTTTGGTAAGACCTGCGAGGAATTCTTTACGGGTTACACCATTACCGATACCTGAGTTATCGGCAGTTACGTACTCGTAATAAAGCTCCGGTTTATCCATAACCAGATAGATCACATTTACTTCATCCGCATCAATTACGGCTGCATTTGGGTAATCTTTTTTGACCTTGGTAAGAGTTTTTTCCGCCAGAGCCTCCATCTCTTCACGCTCACCGAAGTTCATGGTTCCGGTAGGACAAGTCTTCACACAAACAGGTATGAGTCCCGCCTGCTGACGATCAATGCACATATCACACTTGCTGAGCAGCCCTGTTCCGCTATTACGGCGGGGAATGTTATACGGACATGCTTCAGTCATTTCCTGAGCCTCATCCGCAGCAAGTCGTTTAGTCTGATCAGTAAAGATAACAGCTCCGCTGTCTTCATCTTTAATCACAGCCCCGGTAACATAAGAATCAGCGATATCCTTACAAGGCGGAACATCGCAATGACGACACTGGTCGGGGAAAAAATACCACTCGACCTTTCCGTTAATACGATGTTCGCTGAAACGAACCAACTTATAATTGAAGGGATTTAAATCAGCCGGATTCTGATGTGAACCACGCTGTTTTGTTTCTGTCGCAGGCAGATCATGCCATTCCTTGCAGGCAATCTGGCAACCACGACAAGCCGTACATCTAGAAGTATCGATAAAGAATGCTTTAGGCATTTTTTACTCCTTTTTGGACGGACCGTAAGGTCCGGCTTGGTTTCGGGTTACTCAATCTCAGTGAGAGTTTTCGCTTTGCGAACATTCACGAGACAAGCCTTGTACTCAGGAATGGTAGTGTTCGGATCACCAACTGCAGGAGTCAGCCTGTTTGTTGCATCACCACAACCTCTCGTCGTCCAGCCGAAGCAGAAAGGCATACCTACTTCATGTACGATTTCACCTTTAACTTCAAAAGGAGTCATACGCACAGTTACCATTGCAATAGCTTCAACTTTACCACGGATACTTTCAACGATTACAGGATCGCCGTTTGCAATGCCTTTTTCCTCAGCAAGCTCCGGACTCATTTCAACGTAAAGCTGCGGTTCAGCTTCAAGCAGAGCCGGAATATTCCTTGTTTCACCGCCACCGCACCAGTGTTCAGTCATACTGTACGTGGTAAGGACAATAGGAAAACGCTCATCAGCAGGCTTAGCAAGTTTATCCATGTCACTGAATACCCGCTTGTAAACAGGGCTGTTAAGCTGCTTTGAGAAAGGATGACTCTTGATAGGAGTTTCCACAGGCTCATAATGATCAGGAAAAGGTCCATCCTGAAGTCCCGGACCATATAGCTGTCCATGGCCTTCCTTACGCATGATGAACGGATAGCGCCCTTTACCACTTGCGTTCGGTGGCCAACCGCCATCAGGGACATCACCTTCCCACTTGGAACCGTTCCACTTGATAACCGCTTTCTGCGGAGCGAAAGGCTGCCCTTTGGCATCAACTGAAGCACGGTTATAAAGAATACGGCGATTGACTGGCCAGCACCATGCAAAGTTGGGGAAGAGGTTTATCTTCGCCTGCATAGGCGTCTGCTCCAGACTGCGGCGTTTAGCCTTGTTGCCGCCTTCTTCGGTATAACTTCCTGAATAGAGCCAGTTCATACATGATGTTGAACCGTCATCCCCTAGAGCTACAAAGGATGGAACCTGCTGTCCCTTCTTGTACTTCTTGCCTTTGAACTCAACATCCTTGGTAAAACGACCATTAATACGCTGAGCGACATCTTCAGCATCATAATACGCAGGCCAGTCGAGACTCAAGATAGGCTCGGGGAAAGTACCATTTTCTTTATTATACAGTCGGCGTACGTGGTTTATGATATCCACATACATTTCACCCATACTTTTGCTTTCACCCATAGGGCGGCAGGCTTCATAATGCCAAAGCAGCCAACGTCCACTGTTACTGATAGAACCGGCCTTTTCTGCCCGCTGCGCAGAAGGAAGCAGGAAGACTTCAGTCTTGTTCCGAGTGGGATCGACACCCGGACGATGCCAGTTATCTGAAGTCTCAGTATTATGAAGTTCGCCTACAACAAGCCAGTCAAGCTTATCCAAAGCCTTACGGGCCTTATTAGAATTAGGCACACTCTGGGCCGGGTTGGTTCCGAAGACAAAACCCCCCTTGATATCACCCTTGTACATACGGTCAAAGATGAAAATGTATGAGTAATCTTCTCCATCATCCACTTTAGGCAAGAGCTTGTAACCAAATCCGTTTTCAGCAGTAGCATTTTCTCCGCGCCAAGACTTAAGCAGTGAAGCCATATATTTAGGCTTATGCTGCCACCAGTTGGCACTTTCAGGATCTTTGCTGACCGGAGTCGTTGCCTTGGTATAATCTTCAAACGAACCAAGGCTGGCTTTTGGAACAGGCAGATAACCAGGCAGGATATGCCAAAGGATACAATGGTCAGTTGACCCCTGTACATTAGGTTCACCGCGTAAAGCGTTAATACCGCCACCGGCTACACCTATGTTACCAAGCAAAAGCTGAAGGATGGCACTGGAGCGGATATTCTGCACACCAACAGTATGCTGAGTCCAGCCCAGGGCATACATAATTGTTCCAGCCTTATCCTTTTTACCTGTAGCAGCAAATGTCTTGTAAACACGGGTCAGGTTTTCTTTAGTAACACCTGTAGTTTTAGAAACATTGGAAAGGGAATAACGTGAATAGTGCTTTTTGAGCATCTGGAATACGCAACGTGGATGCTTCAGTGAAGGGTCTCTCTTCGGCACACCATCTTTATCCAGCTCAAATACCCATTTTGATTTGTCATATTTGCGTGCTTTAGCATCGTAGCCGGAAAACAGTCCTCTGGAGAACTTATAGTCCTTGCCCACAATAAAAGCAGCATTGGTGTAATCAGCTACATAGTCCTTGAAGTAAAGATCATTCTCCAGAACATAGTTGATCATTCCACCCATAAAAGGAATATCTGTGCCTGATCTGAGCGGCACATGGAAGTCACTTCTTGCGGAAGTACGGGAGAATTTTGGGTCCACATGCATAACAGTGGCGCCTTTGTCCTTGGCCCGTAAAACCCATTTAAAGGAGATCGGATGGTGCTCTGCAGCATTACTTCCTATGATCAGGATAGAATCTGCATTTTCAATATCGCACCAATGGTTTGTCATCGCACCGCGCCCGAACGACTCTGCCAGAGCCGCAACTGTTGCGCTGTGTCAGATACGTGCCTGGTGATCAAAATGCACCAGGCCGAGACCGCGTACACCCTGATGGACGACTGCACACTCCTCGTTATCCATCTGTGATGACCCAAGATGAAAGATTGATTCGACACGGTTTACTTCCTGCCCCTTATTATTGAAGCGTTTGAAGTCTGCATCACGTGTTTCTTTTACACGGTGGGCAATGCGGTCAAGGACCCATTCCCAGCTTTTTTCTTCCCACTTAGTGCTGTAGGGAGCACGGTACATGGGTTTTTGTAGTCTATGGTGGCTGTTGTGCATGGACAGCATAGCTGCCCCCTTTGCACAGAGAGCACCTTCACTGACAGGATAATCAGCATCACCTTCTGTACTGACAATCTTTCCGTCCTTCACATGAGCAATGAAGTGACAACTGACCGAACAAAACGGACAGATGGAAATTACTTCTTTAGCTCCCTTAATTTTAAGTCCGGCAGCATACGCCTGTGCCGGAGATAAATCGAGTCCTAGCTGACTCATTCCGAGACCTGCGACACCTATGCCCGCAAGTTTCATGAACCCTCGCCGTGAAATGTTCATGGGATCCTCCTTCGTTATATCAGGTGAATTAAGCAAAAAACGCCTGACAGTTATTTCAACCACTACACAGAATAACACCAAGAAGATAAAACACACTATTTAAATATGTTATAGATAACACAATTAAACTTAGTTTTCCCCGAAACTCTTCGAACGCCACGAAAAGATTTCATCAGCACGGGCACGGGCATCGCTTTCAACTTTACTGAACCACTCAAGATATTTGTCCCGCACCAACCTTCCAGCATCTGTCAGCCGATAACCGCTACGTCTGCTTCCGACTCTTTCAATAAGGCTAAATCCCAATACTTTTTCGGATTGCTTAATCTTTCCCCATGCGGCACGGTAGGACATGCCTAATTCTTCAGAGGCTTTTTTAAGCGAACCGCATGTTTCAATGCGATCAAGCAGCAGAAGTCTGCCATAACCAAAAAAAACCCCCTCCCCCCCTTCAAGCCATAAATGCAACCGTATTGTTGGACTATGCCCTTCTATTTCCGCCAAAGCCGCAGTTGTCACCTGTTCCGGCGGGTCGAAATTTTCATGCATTATCATTCTCCTATTTCCCGAAGGGACATTTAGGGAAAGTGCAGGTTTTACATTCCATACAGTAACCACCATCAGCCATAGCAACGAGATCTTTCCGGCTTATATTCTGTCCGGCCAGAACCCGGGGAAGTACAAGGTCTAGACTTGTAGTTTTAAAAAACAGAGCGCAGGCAGGAACCCCTATTATACGGGTGTCACCAGCCTTAGCGAGCAGCAACATAGTGCCGGGCAGAACAGGAGCACCATAAAGAAGGTCAGTAACTCCGGCATCCACCAGGCCGTGTCTGGTCACGTCATCAGGATCAACTGACATACCGGCGGTTGTGATAAGCAGATCACAACCTTCGCTCATCAAGGATAAAGCAGCATCACGTATATGCTCACGATCGTCCGGCCCGATTACAGTGCGAACGACTTCACTGCCTAGCGCCTGAACCTTTGCAGTGATGACAGCACCAAATTTATCTTCAATCAGCCCATTAAAGACTTCATCTCCAGTAATCAGCACGCCGACTTTTTTCTTGGTTAGCGGAAGTATTTTAAAGAGAGGATCGCCATTAAGAGAAGAAACAGCCCGGGAGAAATTTTCACGTGACAGATAAAGTGGGATTGCCCGTGTTCCGGCAATACGGGCACCTTTTTTTATCAATGTCCCGCTTTTGCGGGCCGCAACCATAACATCAGGTATAAAATTAAAACGATTCATCATTTCAAGGTCAGAGACAAGCACACCATCATGATCAGCTCTAAGTGTAACTTTGCCTTCCTTAGGCTTGCCTTCAGCAACAACGCCACTACCAGACATAATCCGTCCAAATGTCTCCGCAGCCTCATTCTCATGAACCCACTCGCCATCGGGGATATCTCCTTCGTCCACATAAATATGATTTTTGCCGATGAGCTGCAGTCGACAGATATCGCTTGCACTGAAATCATGATCCTTACTGAACTCAGGATCTTTATACTTACCGGGAACAATACGGGTCATATCATGAACTGCTGTCTTTCCCTCTGCTTCACTGATAGGAACGACTTTCAATCCTTCTGGAACAGGATTAATTGCTGCGGTTGCCTTGATACTTAAATATGGTCCTTCCCCCTGACAGGTACGGCAGATTGCTCCAAAAGAGCCGGGATAAGCATCACCGCAAATAGGACAGATGGTTATCCCCCCCTTACTGCGTTTAATCATCGCTTCCGGTTTAATCTGAATAGCTTCTATGGAACAAAACGAAGCACCTGCTTCACGGATCTCAGCATGCAGTTTAACCGAATCCTGATCTTTTTTAGGTTTCTTTTTTAAGAACCATGACTTCACCTCCGGCCATTCATCCAATTTTTTAGGATCAACGCGAATACGCACTCCCTCTCCAGTATATTTGTCATAAAGAGATAGCGCATAAACACCAAGATTCTTAACCTTGAGCCAGCCGTTGCCTATGCTGCAAAATGTCAACATCTGTACAGCATCAGGCAAGCACCATGACGTCTCTGAAATAGCATCGAACAGAGTCCCTTCAGGAAGATGCCGTCTGGCTTCTTCAAGCATGTATCCGCCAAGAATAAGGCCAGGAGCCGGACTGCCGTGAAATCTGCGGGCAGCTTCTATGAACTCATCGTACGAATAGGGACCAATGGAATCGTCATATTCAGTTTTTTTATCAACGAGATTAATGGTAGACTCAAGATTCATGATTTCTCCATAAGCTAAACTTTAATTGCGTCACTTTTGACATAATTAAAGCCAGTATATAAAAGTGGTCAATGAAGGCGGGATTGCGCTTGATTTGGAACAAAAATAATACAAAACAACTTAAATACAATAAACTTGAACAGTTAAACACATAAAACTAACTTTATCTTTAATTTATACTTTTAATAATTTTAACTTTTATTGATTGAGAACATGGTTATTAATCAATTTGTTGAATAATTATTCTATAGATTTCATACTTTAACCGATACTCACCCTTGCCTGAATTATGCAAAAATATTAACTGATCAGCTCTGCCTATCAGCCACGCAAGTTTTAACATAAATAAATATAAATATTTCAATAAGGAAATTGAATGTTCAGACAAAAAGAATGGATTTTCAAAGGACAATCAGGAAAAGACTACAATTTCATTATAAATAAAAAATCAGCTGATTTCCCTAAAAAAGGAGGATTATTTATACTTGCATACACACACCCGCGTGGACATCTTGCCGGATTTGAATCACACGCTCTCTACATCGGCAGAACGGATAATCTCAAACGGGAACTGGCCTCACCGTCACAACAGGATTGTGTAACTGAAGAATGCTGGAACTGCACATATATACTTCTTGCTGAAGAAGAAAAAGAACAAATCGCAATAATTAATGACCTGCGCCAAGCAATTTCCACTCCCTGCTGATAAGCAGGGCTTATAAATTCTGAGAAATCAAATTTGCATTTTCTGTCAGCACCTTCTATAAGTGCGACAGCTGATTATAAAAAACAATATGGGAATTTAATATGCAGATATGGGTCGATGCTGATGCCTGCCCCAAGGCAGTTAAAGAGATTTTGTTTAAAACTGCCATACGCCGAGAAGTAAAAACAACACTTGTTGCCAATCAATACCTTTCTGTTCCCAGCTCAACTTTCATTAATACAATTAAAGTTTCAGCTGGATTTAATGTAGCGGATAATGAAATTGTAGAGTTGTGCAATCCCGGAGATCTGGTAATTACTGCTGATATTCCGTTGGCAGATAAAATTGTTGATAAAGGGGCTACGGGACTCAACCCCCGTGGAGAACTATATACAATAGACAACATCAAAGGCATTCTCAGTATGCGTAATCTTATGGAAGAACTGCGTAGTGCAGGATCTGTTTCCGGTGGCCCTGCAGCATTCAGCCCCAAAGACAGACAAAATTTTACCAATCAACTTGATAAATATCTGACACGCCATTTATAAAAATTTAAAATTAATTAGCACAGACCTAATATTTAATAATCATCACCCAAACCTTGGGTCATCATCAGCTTGAAAAGCTGTTCAATAAATTTGCCGGAAACAACATCAGGCAAAGAAAAAGTAGGCATAGCCTCATCATACAATACCCCTGTATAAGCGAACCAGATTTCAAATGAAATTTTATCCAGCGTCGGGATAAGTTCGTTATGCCAAAGCTTGCCATCCTCAGAGATATCAAGACCAAAGGCACGACATTGCAATGGCCTAAAATCAAATAAAATACACTTATGGTCCTGTGACAAAGGACATGTACCACCTGTACCGGACAAACAATACCCGCTACTTCCTTCTGCCTTCAATTCTCTTGCTGCTTTGCGTTCAGCGCGCGAGGTCTCAACAGCTTTTTCAATAACAGTTAAACGCTCTTCGTGGGTAAGTTCTAAATTTATACGCCTACTAATATGCAAGGCTTCTGCAAGACTGAGGCTAACCGGAGTCTGGCAACAGCGATCATGGTCAAGCCCGCATAAAGTTCGTTTCCCAGAATTCTCAGCCCGTTCTTCAACCTCTTCCACCAATTTAAAGTAATCATTAAAAAAAGGAGTCAAATCAACTAATCTTCTAAATTCTAAACAAGGGGCACGCGCTGTTAACTTACCACTCTTGCGTCCATATTTACGGATAGTCCACCATTGAGCAAAATTCGCAGGTTTTGAACGCAATCTTTTCATTTTACGCCATGCAAGTTTATGCCCCAAACCTCGACGCAAAAGGTATGCATTTAAAACTGTTCCTGTACGACCGATGCCATGACGACAGTGGATAAGCACTTTTTTACCTAAATAAATAGCTTCATCCATCCATTCCAGCGCATTCTCAAGATCAATCAATTCAGGAGCTTCTTCATCCTCCAGCGGCAGATAATGCACGTCAAATCCTGAATTACGTTCAATTTCATGCAAATCACAGAACTCTCCACAAAGATTGACAATAGCATCCACCCCCTGCTCCCGAATGGATTCGAGTTGAGCATGGCTCATAGGTGCGCAACCGACCGCCAACTGATCAGTTACCCAAGTCAGGTTATATGCTTTATTCTTTGCCTGCTCTGTCATAAATATGCTCCGCTTCTTCAATAAACTTCGCAACTTCTACTGTAATCTGCTCTTCATCTGTCATACGCATGTCCATCAGTCTGGTCACTGCCATCAGATATCCAAGCATTGCCAATTGTGCCGTGGTATCTTCGGCAGGCAGGCGTGAGCTTAATCCATCCAGCATATCCCCATGAACAGTCGTTTCAAAACCATAATGTTCAAGAACCAGCCGGATAAACTCAATACGAAGCAAACGATTATCAATCCCTGCGCCGCCACCTTTGAAACGAAATTTAATGTAGTTCTGCCCTGCATCAGGTCCGCAAAGTGAATCTACTTCTGACAAATGATATCCAAACCTAATCAGGAGGTGCATATAATCTTTGGCCAGCACACCATAGCTTGCAAGAATTTTAGAATCTTTACTAAAAATACCGGCAGACATACGATCAAATTCATCCCAATCCACGTGGGTCAATTCCTCTGACCAGGGAACACGCTCATCGGAAAGCCCTTTCAGTAATGAAAGCATAGGTTCACAACTAACTTCAGACGATACAATTTTTTTCTTTTTTTCAATCCCGGAAACAAGTCCACCATCCAGGTCGATTACATAAATAACAAGTGGCAGTCCTGTTTCAAGCAGCTTGGATGTTCCCATGCCCAATCCCCGTTTATCAACAAGTGAAAACATTTCACTAACGGAACTCTCATGGCAAAACCGAATTACATCATGCATCGATTTGCATCCCTGAGGAGTAAAACCAGAGTCCTGCGGGTCAGTTAAAGTTAACTTCACGGTATGAGGGATTATATTTTTATACAAATCAAGAACTCTGGAAGAGACATCTGCACTACCGAATGAGCGGGTTAGAACATCCTCCACACATCCCTCATAAACAGCTCCTTCCATGCCATCGACAGTTACCAGTTGGCCCTGAGTATAACGATCCATTACATCTCCGACCAGTACCGGAATACCAAGCTCACGAGCAACAGATGCAAAATGGCTGGCCCTGCTGCCCGTAGCAGACAGCACTGCGTTAATATTTCCGGCGAAAGTCAGTAGAGAAGGTTTTAATGTCGGTGTAATAATAACCGATCCTTCTGGAATACGGGCTATCTCCTCTCCGGTACGGGCAAAATGAATTTCGCCGCATCCAGCCCCTGATGATGCCCGCTCAAGGCCTTCCATAAAAGGCATTGCCGGAATAGGACCATGTACGACTGCGGCTTTAGAATGCTCTCGTTGTAAGGGACGAGTCTGTAAAATATGAAAATCTCCATCCTGATCAACGGCCCATTCCACATCCTGAGCACATTCGAAATGATCTTCAAGCCGCATAGCGCAACGAGCCAACCTCACAAGCATTTGCTCATCAGGAAGATTTTCTGAATCAAAAGAGCATTCATTGATCAGACTAGGAACATCTTTACGGTAAAGTGAAGCCTTGGCAGGAACAACACTCCCATCAACAAGAGAGTTACCTAAGCCGCTAACCCCATATATACCGACAGAATCACGATTCATGCAATCTGGATCAACAGAATAAATAACTCCGGCACTACGGGCATCAATCATAGGGATGACCAGAACAGCCATTGCAGTATCATTATCAGTTAATCCATTGGAAATACGATATGAGACTGCACGGGGACAGTACTTACCGGCAAGGACACGTTTATAACCATCCAAAACTTCGTCAGGAGTAAGATTAAGTTCACTGGCATATTGTCCGGCAAAAGAAATTTCACTGTCTTCTGCCAGAGCACTGGAACGTACAGCCAGAAAATCAGCATCTCCAACATACTTTAAAACAGATTGCTCAATACTCTCAGCAAGATCAGGCGGAACCTCACCTGCAAGAATAAATTCCTGAATTTCCAGAGTTAGTGTTGCTAACAGACTGCGTCTGCCTGCCTCCATACGACTGAGCCTTTTTCCAAGCTCTTCCCGTAACCCGTTATATTCAATAAAATAGTGAAAAGCATTGGCTGTAATAACAAATCCGGGGGGAACATTAATATCGCCAAGATTATAAACTTTCCCCAGATTGCCAGCCTTTCCTCCTGATAAATGAGGCATATTTCCAGCATCAGAAAGAGAAATAATATATGGTGGATTTGAATCAAACTCCGGTTCATTGATAACTTTCAAGGCAGCCGAATGAATTTGTCTAAATGTTACGCTTAAATCACCATACCGGACAGGATTCATATCTTGAAGCTGCTCAATCATTCCCAAAACAGAAGAGGAGAGCTGTTTATACAACACTGCACACTGCTGACGATCCACAAGCCTGCGCCCGTAAAAGACATCTTCAAGATCTGCAATAATATTAAGAGCTTTTGAATCATGTTCCAGCAGCCGTTTAAAAGATTCATACTTATGCTGCAATAAGGCCCTCGGGGCGAACAATCTTCCAGCCCAGAACTTTAAAACCTTACCAGCTTCCATACCTCCTCCTTCTTTAAACCTTGCATTAATCAATCCTTCCTGAATTCGGCAGCGTCCATGTCCAGACGTTTCAAAATTTTAAGCAATGCCATACGCGATAATCCACTTTGCCTGGCCGCTTCCGAAACATTACCATTATAACTGCTAAGGAGCTCAGTAGTATATGTTCTGGTAAAGTCGTCTACAATTTTCTCTTTTGCCTCTTTATACAATGAGACCTCACGTTCGGTAGACTGTGGCACGCCATCTATAGACTCAACCATACGAATATGATTCATTTCAATATGTTGTGCAGGAGTAAAAACAGTCAACTTGCGTATAAAGTTTTGTAATTCCCTGATATTACCCGGCCATTTACGCATAGAAAGATATACAAGAGCATCAGTAGAAAGTTCCTTCTCATCAACTCCGGTCTCCCTGCATGTTGCAATCAAAAAATGACGTGCAAGAAGAGGAATATCCTGTCTTCGTTCACTTAAAGTCGGTACATGCAACGTAAGAACATTTAAACGATAATACAAATCACTTCTAAAACTGTTATCACCTACCTTAGCTTCAAGATTCCTGTTAGTCGAGGCTATAATTCGTACATCAACTTTAACATTGTTGCTTGCACCTACGGGGCGAATCTCACCTTCCTGCAGAGTCCTCAGTAATTTAGTCTGAATTCCTGAGGAAATATCACCTATTTCATCTAGTAGCAAAGTCCCTTTGTGAGCATTTACAAATATACCTTTACGGTTACGGTTTGCCCCGGTAAAGGCTCCCTTCACATGTCCGAAAAGCTCACTTTCCAATAGTTGATCTGATATGGCAGGACAATTTACAGTCATGAGCTGACTGCTTGATCTATTGCTTAGATGGTGAATAGTTTGCGCAACCAGTTCCTTTCCAGTGCCGGACTCTCCTCGAATAAGAACAGTATAGTCTGACTGGGCAACAGCAGCAATTCTTTCTTTAAGCCGATGCATTGCAAGACAGTCTCCAATAAGCTCTTTCTGGCCGTTTTTTAATAAAAGCTGTTCTTTTAAACGACTGTTCTCTCCAAGAAGGCGACTTCGCTCAACTCCCCTTTCAACCACAATACGCAGAGTGTCCGGCTCAACAGGTTTGGTAATAAAATCATACGCACCATCTTTAAGAGCCTCTACTGCAGTTGAAACGGTACCAAAAGCAGTCAGAATGACCACCCCAAGATGGGGACGAATAGTAATTGCTTTTTTAAGTAACTGTGAACCGTCCATTTCGGGCATATTAAGATCTGTAATCATTAATCCGAAAGGCTTCTTATCAAGAATATCCAAAGCATCTTTACCGGAATTGGCAGTCATAATTTCCTCATGAGGATAAAATCTCTGTATCAACCGAGCAATTCCGGATGCAAAATCAATTTCATCATCAACAATGAGGATACCTACAGGTCTTGTCATTTATTTACCCTCTCCATCTACCGGAAGATAAATCGAAAAGACTGCGCCATTATCATTACCAGCTTCAATACGGCCGCCAAGGTCTTTAACCAAAGTATACACAACAGCAAGTCCCAGTCCGGTTCCCTTGCCAACTTCCTTAGTAGTAAAAAAAGGATCAAATATATTGCCAAGAGTGTCCAGTTCCAACCCCGGACCATTATCCGCAACTCTAAGCAGAACTTCACCACCTTTAATAAAATACAGACTGACTCGTATTACACCGTTCCCTTCATCTACAGCATCAAGCCCGTTGTTAAGCAGGTTCGACAATATCTGTTCTATAGCCTGTGCATTTGTTGTTATGAGCGGAACTGACTCTTCAATTACAGACAGCACCTGCACTCCTTTTTTTTCCGCCTGAATTCTAAAAACTCCGAGGGCATTGGCAATTGCCCCTGCAATATCAAAACTGGCAAATTCTACCTGCTTTGGACGCGCAAAATTAAGTAAATCCTGCAATACATTCTGGGCCTGCGAAGCGTGCTTCAGGATAATATCAACATCAGCATTAATTTCCGGCCCTGCACCATAATCTTTCAACAACTCGGCATAACATTTGATAACACCAAGTGGATTATTCATTTCATGAGCTAATCCTGAAGCCAGTTTACCGACAGTTGCTAGTTTTTCACTTTGCTGCATCCTGATCAGGATCTGTTTTTCCTGAGTAATATCCCTGATACAGATGACCCTGCGGCCTTGCTTTTTTTCTGACTCATCAATTGGAAATACACTCACAGAAAATGAACGCCCATCATCCGAGATAACCTTACAAGGCAGATTATCATGGCACCGTAAACCGGATTTACTGGAACATTTTTCAAGAACTGCCCCGTCAAGGAAAAGCCCTGCGCACTCAACATCAGAATTCACTCCGGAAAAAGACCCTGCAAGTCTTCTAGCTGCATCATTAGCAAGAATAATATTACAATTCCCATCCACAAAAAGAACAGGATCCCCCATACCTTCTACAATGGCCTGCAAAACATCCTTTTGATGCAGAAGATTTTTCAGAGCATTGATATTTTCCATAGCAATACCCATTTGCTGCCCTATAGCCCGCAAGACATCCTGATCCTGCTGAGTGACTTCAACAGTTTCATCCCAGGTCAAACAAAAAATACCTTCGGTAAGATTATCTGATGCTGAAACAGGTATAAATGCTCTGTTATTCTCAAATACAGGCTTTACCTCAGTAAGAATTTCTTTCCAGTTCGCTGGAAGTTCGGGCTTTGGTGCAACCTCTGGCCATGCAAAATAATTTTGAGATGCCACCATACAGATGAATACAGCACTCTCAGCATTAAATCTCTCAGCCAGTAATGGTAAAGCAAACTCCCACATTTCACGACGGGTGAAGCATTTGTTAAAGCCGTCCAATAAACAGACAAAAAGATCTACATCCGCCCTTCGTTCATAAACTTCTTTTTTCAACTCATCAGTACGAACTGCAACCATATTTTCCATATTTTCTGAATGTTCACGAAGCTGTTCCTGAGCTTCATGCAAATGCTCTCCAAGCTCTTCAATCCCTTGAATGACTTCATCGATCTCGTCACCATGTTCTATTTTATCTAGAACCTCAGATTTTGATTCATCACGTAGCAGCTTATGAAATTTTTTACTTAAATTTCTGATATTATCCATGATCAGGCGATTAAAGAAAAACTGTATTAAGAAAAACAGAATAAGTATCCCGCAACCATAGAAAAGAGCGTACCGAAATGTAGTTTTATTAATCTCGGCAACAGCTTTTTCTACGGGCACACCAACAATCATAAGTCCCCCGATAGAACCTTCTATATGCCCGAAACCACGCTTATCACCATAGCGACCAAGTAAAACAGCAGGTGAATCTTCAGGAACACCATGACAAGTCAGACATGATTTTTTAAAGAAAACAGGCCGCGCTTTAACAAAATATTCAACACTGCCTATCTTACGATATCCTGACCATGAATCTTGATCCAGATGCTTTCGAAAATAGCTGAGCATATCTTCTTCATCCTCATTAATCTCAAAAAGAGGATTACGGGCATTCTCAGCCACTCTTCGATAAAGAGATTCACTATTCTCAGGATTCGCCCGTTCCATAACTGCACGGGAAATATACGATGATGACATGGCTTCAATAATAAATTCATCAGCCGGTATCTCTGATCTGACTTTTGGTCGCAAAACTTCACGAACATACGACTGGACCGCCCCAACTTGATTAAAAATAAGGTCAGCCTTGCCTCTTACTTGAGAATCAAGCAACGAATTCAAATGAAAATACATTCCGAAAGCAAAGAAGAAGCCTATAGTCAGGACAATTCCCCCAACCCCCAGCAGAAACTTTATCTGTATTTTTTTAGGTCTTAAATAAGGCACTGAGCCTCCTGAAACTACTTTTTCAAGCTAATAATTTAAAAAAGAACAACCTACACTATTTAATCAGATAGTGACAAATCTAACGAATATCTCAGTACAAATGTATACCTGAGTATACCATGTGCAAACTGAAGTTTACACCACTCTTTTGTTTCAGAAACATAATATCGAATAATTTCAATATATTATTGTTTTTTAAATTTGGCACACTCATTGCCTTTACAGGATCAGTCATTTTTAAAAATTTTGAGAGGAGGATATTGGAATGGCTCAAGCCGGTTACGGACGTCCAAGCAATACACCTGTATGGATCATCAGTGCAATGATGGTAATATACGGGATGCTAGTTGCTTCAGGGACAATTACAGATTTATTGGCATCACTCAAGGTTCACAAGGCAGCTGACCTTATGGAAACCATGAGTTTCATCGGCGGCGGGTTAGGTCTTGCCACCGCAGTTCTTCGCAAAGCACGCTGGAACAGCAAACTCACAAACTTAGATACATTTGTTCTGGAAACAATCCCCGGAGTTTTGTTTATCGTTGCTTTGGCAATGGGTATCCGCTGGTTTGCGGAACCACTTGTCATTATGATGAGTAAATCTTTGGTACCTGTACTGGGTTTTAAGATACACAAAGTACTCAATCTGAACTATGTTGTTCTAGGTATTCTTGTGGGTATTATCATCACCAACAGCTGGGGTATCCCCAAATTCGCTGCAGCAGGTGTTAAAACTGCCCGCTTCGTACTGAAAATGGGTGTTATCCTGCTTGGTGCACGATACTCTTTCGCAGAACTAGCCAAACTAGGTATGGTATCTGTATGGCTTATCGGATTTTTCGTCCTGGGCACAGTTTTCTTTGTGCTTTTCCTCGGTAAGCTTTTCAACCAGCCCAAGACCATGACCGGTGTTCTTTCTGCAGGCATGGGTGTTTGCGGTGTTTCCGCAACAGTAGCTTGTGCTCCGGTTGTTAAAGCCAAATGTTCAGAAATGGCATACACCATCGGAACCATTCTTGGTTTCGGTATTTTATGCATGTTTGCATTCCCAACCATTGGTAAAATGGCAGGAATGAATCCAACTCAGTTCGGAGCATGGGCTGGAACCGGTATCCTGAACTCTGCTCAGGTTGCTGCAGCTTGTCTTGCTTTTGACTCAGTTGACATCAAGACTCTTAAAGTTGGTGAAATCTTCAACATCACCCGAGTCCTGTTCCTGCCAATAGTAGTACTGGTATTAGCAACATGGTTTGGTAAATCTGCAGGACAGAAGCTTTCCTTCAAAGAAGTTGTTGTTGACAAATTCCCAATCTTCATTCTCGGTTTTCTGCTTCTGTTCTTATGTTCTTCTTTTGGTATGTTCTCACCTGCGGACCATTACAAAGGTAAGTATCTGGACTTCAGTTACAATCAGCGTACCGAAATCACTCCTGAAGAGCGGGCTGTTCTTTCCGACGCATGGAAAGCAGGCATAGCCGGACTTAATCCTCAGGAAACTGATGCATACACAGATCTGCTGAAGCAGCATCAGCTTGCAGGTAACTATAATGAGCGTAACGACAAAAAAGTTTTTGATACAACTGCACGCTACCGTATGGCCGGTTTAGAATCCATCATTGCAAGGTATAAAGGCGGCGAAGTCATTATGTCTACAGATGTAAAATCTGCGCTTACTCATGCAATTAAGCAGGTTCACAAAAAGTCAAAAACTATTGTTGCACTTACTGATGCCATGATCTGGTTCTTTGCTTACGGACTTATCGGTCTTGGAATGCAGATTACCCGCAAATCACTGGCGCAGGCAGGCGGATGGCCCCTTATCATGGGTGGTATATCCGGTTTGACCAAGGCAACCCTGTCTTTCATCGTAGTTATGTACTTCGTTAAGGACGTTGTGCTCAAGTAAGGAGAAATTAAATGATTGAAAGTCCAGATAAAGTACAATGCGACATGCATCTTGAGGATGATCAGGCAGACAACGAAGAACGCGCACTGTCTGTATTCGCATCAGAAAAAAATGAAGACCTTACAGCTCTTGCTCTGGTTATCGTAGTGACATTCTTTGTCCTGCTTTTTACCAAATGGCTGGCTTAATATAACCCACTCCCCTTTCATTTGGCGTAAGGATGCTCTCAAGCTCCTTGCGCCAAATGAAATAAACACAGAGAAACCGTCATGAAACACATACTTCTCGCCACCCACGGAACTCCGGGTGCCCAAAAAGCTGAAAAACTGGCTGCTCAATGGGCGGAAACATTCGGAGCAAGAATAACAGTTCTTTCAATTATCAATGAGGCATGGGGCGATATGACCTGTGATGACTGGCTCAACACCTCCGACACCAGAAATAAATTCGGTTCCTACGTTGCAGGGGAGATTGCCAAAGAAATCGGAACAGTGTGGGAAAGGTTAAAAAAGGAGCTCGACGGATTGGAAGTAAATTTCATCAGTCGTGGTGGCAAGCTTGAAGAGTCGCTTGCCAAAACGGCATCAGAACTGAAAGCAGATATGGTCATAATGGGAGCTTGGCAAAAACAGCAGGCTCCGGGCTTTCGAGACCGTTTTGAAAACAAAAAACTGCACCCTTATATGCCATGTCCCATGGTGGTGGCCCCATGAACACAGCAGCAAAAGAGATTACATCTCCAATATGGATGGACACCAATCTTAATTGGAACCCTCAATTCTGGAAATCCATAAAAGCAAAAACATTAATGCGTTTAAATCCGCATTGGCATATTGATAAAAATACGGATTCCGGCACTCCGGTTGAAGATCTGCTTGTTAATAAAAAATTTATATCTCACCCGGAACTTGCATTTACTGGCAACACTTTCAATGCTTTTTTTCCAGAAACTGGGTTACGCATTTCTGCCCGTATGAAAGACGGCGGTAATAATACCGCCCTGAGCTATGATTTTTCACAAATCAAAGATGTAGAATTTACTCAGACCGATGCTGAAGAGACAATTAAATATTGGCTTCCCAGTCTGCGAGAATATTACAGGCTGCATGAGTCAAATTCCTTTAAGCACAAATTCTGGCGCTTTTTTATGGATAAAATAATGCTGACGATGAACCCCGCACAACGCAGAATATGCAGCTTTATGTTTAAACTTACTGTGCTGGAAGTAATATTAATTACAGCCCTCCTAATCGGTTGGAACTTCTACGGAGCTTGATGCAGATGCTAAAAAATATACTAAGACACTTTTTCGTAAGTTTCGGTGCAATTACCTATCTTGGTGCCACCCCTGTTTTATTATACCAGTACATGGGCATGTCACGCGACTGGCCCGGAATTTTCATATCTGTAATCTATGATCAAGCCGGAGACTGGTGGCTTGATATAAATTGGTCATCTCCTGTAATTGGAATAATCATTCTGGTAAATAGCTTACTGGCTGCCATATACTCATATAAAAAACGCAGCGACAGACTAGGATATAGAGAATCGCGAGTTGAAAGCAGTGCAGGATTTTAAAAGTTTACAACCATTCAACTTCAAGGCCGGTTTTGATTTTGCAGAATCAAAACCGGCCTTCTTTTTTGCACAACAACATGAACATATTATCTTGTTGAACATGTATATTTTCTGCTAAGTTAAATAGAATAAATTACGATTTTCCATTGGTACATATCTGTTTTTAAAATAGGTATTATTTTTACATAATTGATTAATATTAACCATAAAGGATCATGAAGGTATGAATTTTTTAAAGAAATGGTGGCTTACCATCTGCTTCATAACACTTACCTTTATATTCATGACCATCATTATAATTCCGATCTCGATAACATCACGAAATGCTCTAACCGGACTGGCCCACGAGATCATGGTTAATATTTCCTCATATACACTCGATAAATCAGAAAATTATCTACGGCCTGCTGAGAAAGCTGCTGAGTTAACCCGGTTCCTTGCCGACAGCAATATAGTGAGCAGTGAAGACCCACAATCCATGATCAATTATTTTTACCAGCAAATAACTTTATATGGTCAATTTACAAGTATTTACTATGGAAATATCAAAGGCGAATTTTACATGGCATCAAAGTCAAATGCCAAAGTTGAAAACGGTTTTTATACTAAACAAATACAATTTGCTGACGGCAAAAGAGAATGTACACTTTCATGGCTTACTCCGGATCAGAAAATTATCGAATCCAAAGTGGATGCGAAAGACAGCTATGATCCACGTGCTCGGCCTTGGTTTATAGATGCTATTGAAAAAAACACCGTCATCTGGACTGCCCCATATCTTTTTTTTACCGGCAAAAAACCGGGAATAACAACTGCCAGCCCTGTATATGATAAACACGGAGTTATTCAAGGAGTAGTTGGGGTCGATATAAGCCTTGAAGAGCTCTCCATCTTTTTAAGCAAACTGACCATAGGTCAAAATGGTAAAGCATTTATAGTCAACAGCAGTGGAGATGTTGTCGCGTTTCCAGATCTTGATGAATTAAAAAAGACTGTTCAAAACAGTAATAAAATCAGGTTAAGTAAAATTAGTGAATTAAATGATTCAATCAGCCGACTTGCATTTGAGAGTCTTAGGCTGCCTCCCGAAGAACTGCCTACAACCCCGGTTTTCACAACTTTTGTTCATAACGACAAACGATACAGTACTATGTTTACGCCATTTAATGACCATAAGTGGCCATGGATTATCGGTATATATATCCCTGAAGATGACTATCTAGGAAACATAAAAGAATCGCGTGACATAAGTATTTTCATTGCCCTGATTGCAGTATTTCTAACTGGAGCAGTTGGATGGACTGTTGCCCGTAAAATCGAAAAATCCAAAAAGGACGCAATTGCAGCCAACAATTCAAAGAGCCAGTTTCTAGCAGTTATGAGTCATGAAATTCGTACCCCGATGAATGTAATTCTCGGAGCCACAGACCTGCTTAAAAACTCTTCTCCAAACAAAAATCAGGCCAGCTATATAAAATTACTGGCCAATGCCGGCGAAGGTCTGCTTAATCTCCTTAATGATATTCTGGACATGTCCAAAGTTGAGGCAGGTCTTGTGGAACTTGAAAATATCAGCTTTGCCCCGAAAGAGGTGCTAAGACAGGCTTTCAATGTTTTCAGCATAGCAGCTAAAAACAAAAGAATTAAACTGGAACTGGACATTAACCAGAACTTTCCGGACAGAGCTATTGGCGATCCACTACGGTTGAAGCAGGTATTACTTAATCTAATAGGAAATGCTGTTAAATTTACCTCAGACGGCGGCGTGTACGTAAAAGCAAAATCAGCTCAAAATCATCAAGAAAATCATATTGAACTTATTTTTACCGTCGAAGATACAGGACCGGGGATTGCTGAAAGCCAGCAGAATGCAATATTTGAAAGTTTTACTCAGGCTGACAAGTCAGTAACCCGTATACATGAAGGAACTGGACTAGGACTATCCATAAGCAAAAATCTTAGTAAAATGATGGGCGGCGACATACTAGTGAAAAGCAGCTTGGGCGAAGGAAGCATTTTTACTTTCACCGCTACAGTTAAAAAAGATAATTTCATTCTGACTGACGGCAATCAACTGTATGCTGAAAATCAAAGTTGTCATTCAAAAAAAGTACTCATAATTGAAGACAATAAAAGTAATCTAATTCTTTTCGAGCACTATTTGCAGGATTCTAATCATACTGTATACTCCGCTATAAATGGTGAAGAAGGATTAAAAATATTTTATGAACTGAAGCCTGATATTGTATTTATGGATATTGAAATGCCTGTCATGGACGGTTACGAAACTACGAGAGAAATACGTAGCTGGGAAATAGAAAATGGATTGGATAGAACGACTATCATAGCTCTGACAGCACATGCAATAAAAGGTACTGAAAAAGCTGTAAAGAAAGCTGGATGTTCTGGATATATGACTAAACCAGTCAGTAAGGCACAACTTTTAGAGAAAATTGAACATACCATCATTGAAACAGATCTGCCCTCTTAAATTTATGAAACTTAACTGCAAGACGATCATAAATTTTTAATATGTTTCTTACTCTCATAATAGATCATTATTTATATATCAGATCTTGCTTTAAATATATTAGTAATTATTATTGACAGAAAACCTGTTTCTATAAGATATTTTACTACAAATAAATTAGGCACTCTTCTAAAGTAGAATGTAAAATTTAATACATACAGACCACAATTATGTGAGCTGAGCTGAAGAATAAAAAGGAGAACAAAATGACTTCCAGAAGAAACTTCATTGCATTATCAGTTGCAGCAGCGGCAGCAACACTCATGCCCGTAACGAATGCAGCGGCATCTAAGAGTCTTAAGTTCCCGTCAAACATTGTATATACCAAAAAGGACCCCGGTGTTTGGAATAAAAAAGTAGGATCCCACCTTCCACAGGTAGAGGTAAAAGGTGATCAGGTTGTAGTTCAGACTCTACACCCGATGACTGAAAAACATTATATCGTCCGCCATACCTTAGTTGATAAAGATGGTAATGTTGTGGGGGCTAAAACATTTTCCAATACTGATAAAAAAGCTATTTCTAAGTTCAAACTTCCTGCCGACAGTAAAGGAAAAACATTCTACGCCACCAGTTTCTGTAATAAACATGACTTCTGGGTTAATAAAGTTAAACTATAATATGTGATTGTCCCATGATGATCTTCCTCTTACTAATAATTGCAGACTTCACCTAAGGAGAACGCTTAAAATGTATTTCAAACAACTGACAACTGAAGGTTTAGGATGTTATTCATATGCTATCGGCTGCCCGGCAGCAGGAGAAATGATAATTGTTGATCCCAAGAGAGACGTTCAGGAGTATCTGGATATCTCTCGCGAGGAAGGGATGAAGATAATCAAGGTTATCAATACCCATGTTCACGCCGACCACGTTGGTGGTGAACAGGAGCTCAGATCAATTACCGGCGCTGAACTCATGATCCACGAAAATGCTAAAGTCGGCTATGAACACACACCTATATCGGAAGGAGATTCTTTCACTGTAGGCAGTGCAAAACTGGATTTCATATACACCCCCGGACACACACCCAATGCCATATCTATTCTTATCACCGATATGATGCGCGGAGATGAACCTTGGATGATACTTACAGGTGATCTTCTCTTTGTTGGAGATATCGGTCGACCGGATCTTCCCGGCAATGAAATTCTCGATGAGCAGGTAGAAAATCTTTACAACAGCCTGTATGTTAAATTTGCTCAACTTCCTGACTATCTTGAAGTATACCCTGCTCATGGTCAGGGATCGCTTTGCGGAAAGGGTATGAGTGCGAAGCCAAGCACAACTCTTGGATATGAAAGACGCCACAACCCGATGTTGCAATTCAATACTTTTGCAGCGTTCAAAGAAAAAGTTTTGGAATCATTCCCCAGCCGGCCTAAATCTTTTACTCATATTATCAAAACCAATTTTGAAGGTGCCCCGCTGCTTGAGCGATGTCCTCTTGATCGGGCTATGAATCCTGAAAAATTCAAACAGATGATTGAGAGCGGCTGTACAGTTATTGACGTACGTGATGCTGCAGGATTCGGAGGTTTCCATATTCCTGGCAGCATTAATATAGGTCTTGAAAAACAGCTCGCGAACTGGGTAGGCATGGCAGTTGAACCAGATGCGGATCTGCTTCTGGTCGTCAACTCCAAAGAAAACTATGACCGCATGTGTCTTGAACTGCACCGAATAGGGTATGATAAAATATTCGGTTATCTCCAAGGAGGAATCAGTGCATGGCTTATGGCCGGTTATAAAGTGGAAAGTCTGGCCCAAAAATCAGCGCAAGATCTGCATCAAGCTATAAAAGAGGGGAAAGAATTTACTCTGCTTGATGTTCGAACTCCGGCTGAATGGGATAATGGACACGTAAAAAGTGCTGTTCATAAGCCATTTGCCAAAGCCCTTGATGAAGGAATCAATGTGGACAAGGATCATCCCATCCTTGTTATGTGCGGATCAGGTTACCGCTCCAATATAGTAGGAAGTGCCTTGCAAAATAATGGCTATACACAGGTATGCTCTCTTGCTGGAGGTGCTATAGCATGGGCTAGATCAGGATTTGAACTGGTTTAAAATATCTTTCAAAATCAATCCGGCCTGAACTGCTGTTCAGGCCTTTTTTTATAATTAGAACTATTGTGGATTCAAGATTTCAAAAATATTATCAATAATACTCTGGATTTCAGGCATTTTCTCAATAAATTCATCACCTGAAATACCTATTATATCCCATGCAGCAGGCTCTATGTGACCAAGAATATGCGAAATGCCTAAATCATATCCAATAGCCCTGCATATAAAATCAGCAATGTGCACTACACCGGCATCGGGGTCATTCTTAGCTTTTTCAGGATTATGATGCCCGGCAGCTGCAACTACAAGTGAGTGAGGGAAATTCCAATCTTTGATAATTACACCACCAAGTATTGCATGATTAAATCCGAGTAATTCATGTTCAGCTCCGTACAGACTTTCATCATGCTCTTTTGCTAATTCCATAAGCTCTAATGCCAGCCCTTTGTTGCTTTCAAAAATAACATATAATCCGATATCGTGGAGCATTCCTCCGACAAAATAACGCTCAGAATCTCCAAGATTAGCAATCTTTGCCAGTTCCTGCGCAATAACTCCGCACGCAATTGAGTGTTTCCAGAATTTCTCAACCTGCAAAATAGAAGAACTTTTGGAACGCTTAAAAAGACTCAGAGATACAGTCCCCATAGCAAGTGATCCAGCTTGTTTAAATCCAAGTAAAGCAACCGCTCTGGAAGGAGTATCTACCTCAGTACGAAAGCTGAACAGAGCACTGTTGGCAAGACGCAGAATAGCTGCAACCAGCTTTGGGTCTTTACTGATAACATCAGCAAGATCATCGGCTGAACTATCAGGATTATTCAGTACCTGCTGAATCTGAAGCAGGACTTGTGGCAAGGATGGAAGAATAACTTTAGATTTTAAGAAGTCACGAGGCCCACTCGGCTTTTTTCCATGCCATGGCTCGATATCGGCTGGGCGTGGTTTTGGCTGAAATTCATCAGGATCAAGAACCATCTTCATATATATTCTTTTAAATGATTCCTTCTTCAAGGCCCTGGTCAACTCAGTATTATCAGATTTGCTGAAAAGTTTTTTGACATAACTAATAGCAGCATCTTTAATTTCCGGATTCAGAGTCTTAGTGCCATCTACTTCTTTCATTTATGAAACCTTAACATTTTACGATTTAGAACATCATTAAATCTCAGATCTGGCCCATTCAACAGTTTTTGAAAGACCTTCTTCAAAAGAAATTTCTGCTTTGAATCCAGCTTTTGATATTTTTCCAATATGAGCAAGGGAATGCTTAATATCTCCGGCACGTTCCGGCATGAATTCTACATTCTGCGGAGCAGAAGTTAATTTTGCGACTGTTTCAGCTAATTGCAAAACTGAAATACTGTTTCCTGTACCCACATTATATATTCCCAGCAACGGTCCTCGACCATCGTTATCTAACCCTGCTGCAATAAGATATGATGTAACAACATCCGAAACATATAAAAAATCTCTAGTCTGTTCACCATCACCAAATATAATCATATTTTTGCCGGAAAGACCGAAGTCCACGAACTTTGAAATAACACCACTGTACTGACTGGTCGGGTCCTGACGTGGTCCGAAAACATTAAAAAATCGCAAGGAACATCCATATCCACATTTCTCTATCAGATTTGATGTCTTATACTTTGCAACTCCGTACGGACTGAGCTGTGTTGCTTCATCAGCATATTTCTCGCGTACCGGAAGTCTATGCTCTTCTCCATACTCAGCAGCTGATCCTGCAAATATGAATGTACTTATTCCAAGCTTCTGGGAAGAAGAAATAATCCGCTCATTGGCTTCATAATTAACCTTCATGGTTAGCTCAGGATGATCAACAGAATATGGAACACTTACTATTGCCGCTAATTGAAAAATTACGTCAAGCTCCCTGTTCTCACCCTTCAACCTTTCAAGAAGTCCATCATCAGTGATGGACGCTTCATGAAAACAAAACCGAGGATTATCCCTAAATCCCTCCATGTTGTGAGCATATCCGGTAAAAAAATTATCTACCCCTACAACCATATGCCCTGCATCAAGTAAAGTCTGAGTCAGGTGGCTACCTATGAATCCGGCACATCCAGTTACAAGACAAGTTTTTTTTATCACATCTGTTCCCACTAGCTCTAGGCCACAGACTGGCTTGAAAAAGTTAAGTATTCTAAATCACGGACACTTTTGGACACTAAATAATAAGCAAACATCAGTGAAATCAAACAGGAATAGCAATACCCGAAACCATAAAAAGTAAAGCCCAGTTGCATAGTAAGGTAAGTCAATCCAGCATTACTAAGCAAAAAAACTAAAGTGACAGCAAGGACTTCCTTACGCAAATCGAAATAAAAAAGTATGATCACAGCCACCGATAACATTACCTGCATAAGCGATCCCACAAGTGCTATCTGCAGCAAAGGACGCTGCAGAGGAGAAAGTCCCACAATATCGATAAAATCTGAAGCCATAAACAAACATAACAAAGTAAGTGATCCTTGTACGATAAGGACTTCACGCAGGCTTTCCCTGAGCATTCTTACCATGCCCTTTTTTTCTTCTAAGATACTTAAAAGATCTTTTTTGGATACTATCTTAGCAAAATAGTTATGATAATGCTCATAGAATTTTGTCTCTATCTTCACCAGAAAAATAGCTAAAGTTGGCACAATTGTCAGATAAGCAAAAAAGATAGGACCTTCATACATATCATGAGTGCGCAGGTATGGAACAATCATCCTTGAGTCAGGTGCAAACCAGAACATTATCTTATCAACCCAGATAGCAAGGTTGTACAGCATACCTATTAACGCAAGTTCCCAGTATTTTATAAAATAAGTCAACATACTTGAATCCCAGACTTTAACAGCAGGAAATTCAGCTAAAAGCCTTGCCAGCAGCCAGAAGAAAATAACAGCCTGCCCTATAGTGTAACCAAGTAAATAACCGTCTAGCCCCATCAAAGGATAGAAAAAAAAGGCTCCGCCGACACTAACTGAAGTCCCTACTGCAAAAGCCTGAACAATTGATCTGAAATCTTTAACTGCTGACAGAAAAATCATAGCCAGCCAAATCATAGCTACAATCAGAAAAAGGACCACTGCAATAATTTTGTATGTAATTGATAATTCAAAAAAATAAATACCACCTGCCCCGATAATTGTTCCAGCCACCAGAACGATAACAGAGCTGGTAAAAAAAGCCGTAAGAGTTATCTTTTCCTCTTTCATATAAAATTTATCAGCCAGATAGCGAGTCACTACCAACTGGATATAGCCAACGTATATCAGCGTAAAGGCATATACATATACAATTGTCGTTCTAAAAATATCCTGATCAAACTGAGAAAATCCAGAATAAGAATATAGTCCCAAAACAGCAAGACACAGTACACTCATCAACCACGGTCCTGATGAAACCATAGCAGCATAAAGATATGCTGACATCTCTGCCAGATAACTGTCTTTAAGCAACATCCTTCTCAGTTCAAATCCAATTCCGGCCATGAGTTACTCCAGATCATCCATTGCTGCGTAATCTTTATAAATCTTCAGATAGGTTTTGTTCAGGTCAGACTCTTTATAAAAAGTTTTAACCCTCTCAATTCCTGCTCGTGACATTTTCTGACGTAAAATTGGGCTTGTCAAAATCTTCAAGATAGCCTCTCCGGTACTTAAAGGATCAGCTACTTTAGTTACAATGCCTGATGGTCCTAAAGTCTGGTCGGCTACAGTGCGTCCTTCCAAAAGTTCCCGGCAGGACCCTACATCTGAAGCAACTGCCGGAACTCCGGCGCAATTCGCTTCCATAATAACTAAAGGCTGTGCTTCACTGATACTGGTCAGCACTATGAGATCAAGATTAGGAAGATAATCTGTTACCTTCACTTTACCTGTAAACTCAATAATATTATCCAAATGCAAGAGCTTAACAAGATTTACGCATTCTTCATAATACTCTTCATCTTCTTCTGTAGGCCCCATAATATAAACTTTAAGACCTTCAACTTTAGCAGCTACAATTTTAATAGCCCGCAAGAAGGTTTTAACATCTTTAATAGGCACAACGCGCCCAACAAATCCTATGGCAAACTCTGTCTGCCCCAAGTAATCATGGTGCTCATCCCTAAGCCCAAGAAAATTGTCCAGACTGATACCGTTTGGAATAATTCTAATCTTGTTTGGATCTGCTCCCTCAAGAATTTCAAGCTGCCTGTTCCCTTCATAAAGGGTATAAATAGCAGATGAATAATCATAGCAAAGTTTACCAAGCTGCTCAAACATACTGATCCAAAATGTCTGAAATGCTCCCAGCTTACTATCAATACGCATACGTTTATCTTCTTTACGATAAACCCACTCTGCCTGAGAAATTTCAATTTTGCGCTCTTTCACATAAATTCCGTGTTCAGTAAGCAATAAAGGACGCCCAGTCATAACCCGTGCAATGACTCCTAGCAGTCCAGCATAGCCTGTTGAAATTGTGTGATAAACTCGAGCCTTGGGCAAATTAAGCTGCAACATCTTGAATATTGGCAAATGTGTAAACCTGAAAGTCCAGAAATAATCAATAAAAGAATCTTTATTCTCTTCAGGATTATACCTCTCAACAAGTAAATCCCATGCTTCTCTACCGTGCATAAGTTCGGAAATAGGAAATTTGTTATCCCTGAATAATTCCACCATTTCTTTCATCATATTCAAATTGTTATTATCCATGGCAGAGTGAAAAAGACGCATTTTTTCAATGTTTTTTTTTGAAATACCACCAAATAGTTTACGTTTAATTTCAATCGGATCATGAAGATAAACAACCTGAGGATCTAAAAAATTATCAGGGACATCGTAACGATACTCAGCTTTCTCTTTTGATGAAGCCAGAATGCAGACTGAAGTAAAAGTCAGCTCAGGCATTCCTTTAATCAAATTATGAATCCAGCTGGATACTCCACCAGCTACAAAAGGATATGTTCCTTCAAGGAGTAAGCATACATCATATTCCTTCTCTGCCTTTTGACTATTGCTCATATGCTCCCCTCATCAGCAGAAAAATATTCATGCATGCTTACTTGCTGTGAATTGTCAGCAATCCAGAAATTGAAAATCTGTTTCTTAAACGGATCAGATGAGTCTATTTCAGGTTTAGATTTCATTTTTTCAATTTCCTGAAACAAAGCTGTATAATTACCCATTTCAAAAAAAACTCTGCAAATACCAAGATGAGACTCCATTTCAAAATCAGGAAAATGAACCATATCCTTATAAATTTTTAGAGCCTTCAAAAAATGACTGTTTTCAGTATACACCTCAGCAAGACGAAGGCGAAAGTTCATATTATCAGGATCTTTTTCAGTGGCGATTTTCCAATGCGTACATGCTTCATCCATTGACTGTTCCCGCATATTTATTTCAGGTAGTCCACTTTGAGCATAAATTCTACAAGTTGAAGCAAGCTCTGCATGAGTCTGAGCACTGTCATATCGTTCAACTTTAAAACGGGCTTTTTCTAAAGTTTCAGCATAATCTTCCTCAAGCCGTGTGAGTGCAGTATGAGCATAAAAACGGACCTCAGCATTCTCATCGGAAAGAGATTTACGAAGAAGCTTAACCGCCTCAGCAGAGCCAATGCGCCTCAAGAGATTAACCGCTCCCCTTTTCATCCCCATATCATCTCCGGCAAGAATATCCGCAATAGGGTGAATATCAACTTCATCATATAAAAATTCCGTTACATCAGAAGGCATTTCAAAATCAGTAACACCACCTTCATATGCTTTTTCCTTATAATCCTCAGCAAGACCATGACTCGTCATAAATATACGTGACATGAGCAGGGTAAGTGAAATTCCTAAAAGACCTATGACTGGCATAAAAATACTAAAAAGCGTCGCAATACGAGGGTAATAATATCCTACTCCGGACAGTACTCCTCGCTTTGAAGTAGTTAAAAGTATAAAGGATAAACCTGATAAAATATGCGCGCCTAGAATAGCATAAATAGAATATGGGAACCCATCACGATTCAGATAAATCATAAAAGCTGCGCCTTCCAATAAATAGGCTGCAATAAAAGCTCCGGCAAATTTAAGCCTGGCTGTTCTGATTACCCTACTCCGCAAAAAGTACACTTACGACATCCTCTTCAACAGCTTTAACCATATCCATTGGATCTTCCATGCCTATGGTATAACCAGATACACCAGCTCGAAGTTCCACAAGATTCTGGTCGGTTTCAAAAGCCATAACGCTGAGCGCTTTAAAAGAATTAAGCAGGTTGTTAACGACAACCCGCGCCCCTGCGGGCGAAGTGGTCGGCAGTATCAAGAAAAATGATCCCGGTTTTTCACTTATAAAAAGGATATCTATCTCTCTTATCTGATTCTTGAGAATCATGCTGAACGCCATCAGCACTTCCTCACGCCCCTCATCAGAAGCATTAGAAAGCCCCGGAAACTCAAGCAGTATTAATGAAAGATCAAGTTCGTAACGACGTGCGCGTAGAAATTCTTCTTTAAGCCGTCTCTTAAAATATTCGTACGTATAAGCATCAATAATATCATCTGCTATAAGCTTTCCTTTGGTCTCGGCAAAAACAGTTGCATTCTCAACACTGCTGCCACACCAGTCCGCCACAAGTCCGGCAACACGAACTGAATCACTTGTAAACTTGAGAAATGGCATTTTCTCAACATTAAGAACGCCTACCACATGTCGCTGATTATCAGCCAGAATAGGAGCTGAAATAAGCACCCCGCCAGGCATATCCTGTGTACTGGCGATGTCTCTGATTGAAACAGCTTTTTTCTGACCGGCAGCAACACTCATAAGTCCTTCACCAAGAGGCACTACATCCGGGAGGTAGCCTTTCCCATGTCTTATTGCGGTATCCAGCTTAAAATCTGACCCTTCGAGAAGATAAATTGAGCAATCATCTACATCCATAAACTCACGCAAAATCTCAAGAACAGCCGGATAAATACTGTCTATGCTAAGGGTTCTAAGACCCTGTGCTGCTTCATATAATGTTCCGAGAGTGCTTTCCTGTGAAATAATTCTGGTATCTATTTCCTGCTTTGCCTCACTTAATACATCAAATTTGATTTTAATTTTATCGAAAGCGTCCTTAAAAGCATCACGATTTTCACAGACAAGATTATACTCATTTATTTGTAACTGGCGCATTTCGCCGATAACAACTCCTACTATAAAAAAAAGTACCGGCTTCCCCCACATTGCAAGTGATTTAACATCAGCCACGGATAATTCAGGTATAGAAACAGCTTTGAAAACAAGAAAAACTACTGCGGAAAAAGAACCGGCAAACAAGCCTCCGCCAAATCCATAACGTACGGCCGTAAGTAAAATAACAATCCAGTAAGGATGCGGCGCAATATTTAGAAAACCAGGATCAGCACGAAAAAAAATCAGATTCACAACTGTCAGACCCATAAGTCCAAGCAGAACCTCATAATATTTCGAAAGATTTTTCCTTTTTGCTGCAGCATGAAGCTTAAACATTAAAAACGCCTTTTATGGAACAGGTTGCAAGATTCAATAAATAGGCATGAAGCACTCTAAAATACATAGCTTAAACCTCCACGAATTAACTGGGTTTCACCGCCCCCGGCCAAACCGGAATCACTGCTGTATTCATAGCCCGTATCAAATTCAAACCGGCCAAGTTTCAAACGAAGTGAAGGTCCTCCAAAATAACTTAAACTGGTCTTAAACTCGTCTGCCCGCACTCCGCCTGATCCTTCAATAAATACTGTGTCGCACAAAGACTTACTGAAACTTGTACTAAGTGTATGAATACTTTCATTTTGTACTATGTCGAACGGGATATAGTTCTCATCATCATACTTGAAATGAGAACGGTAGTACGAATACGAGACAAAAATATCAGGATCAACCAAAAGTCTACGGGTCAGAATAAAATTGAAAATACCTTTTGTTCCGTAAAGTCTGTCACTGTTAACAACGTATTGACGAATCTGCCCGTTCAGGAAAAGTCCCCATGTATCATCATAGAAGCCATCATAAGTCATTGAAAATTGGTTATATCGCCCTTCATAATTTGCAGCAGAAGGCTCATCAAGCCATGGATTATTATAATCAACTATTGCAGATAAGACACCGGAATCATGCACCCGCCAATCAAATCCAAGAGCAGCAGATATGCCCGAAGCAGTGCCATCATATGCGCCAAAGCCAAACACTCCGGTAAATGTTCTGGAAAGGTCACGTTTGAACAGAAAAGAAACTTGATTGACATCCTTATCTACTTTTTCGATGCCATCACCAGCTGGACGATAAATCTGAGTATTTCCGTAATAAATTTCGCCCCGTGTTAACTTATCAAGCTGCATGGAGAATCTAGTTGCCATAGTGGTGGTTATGGTATCATTGGCCTGCAAATAAACACTGGGTTCAAAAGCTAAACGCGGCCTACGCTGCATAAGCAGTCCCTCAAGTGACATGCGGGCATCAACATTATCCGGTTCCTTGTCGATAAGCTCTGAAAAACTGGTTATCGCGCCAAGCCAGTCACCACCCTGAGCTCTTCCGTACGCACTTTCAGAAATAGAATCAGTATCACCGGGTCTTAAGCGCAACAAATATCCAAGCGTAGCCTGTTGCTGGTTATAATCTCCCGTTAAAATTTTTAAACGGGCCAGCTCTCTTAATGCCCTGGAAGAGATTGGATCATCTTCAAGCCATGAATTAAGCAAGGCGGCAGCCCTTTCAAAATCCTCGTTATCAAGCAGAGCACCGATATATTCTTCGCGGAGATCAAAATCATCAGGATATAATTTCAGCAGCTTTACATAAAGTTTTAATCCCTTATCAACATAGCCCCTGCGGATCATGATCCTGGCCAAAATAACATCACGTTGCCTTTTAGAAATTGCACGAAGTACATCTTTCTGATCTAGTTCATAAAAAAAATCCTCAGAACTACCAAGAAGTGGATCTGAATCTAGTTTTGTTTTTACCCCACTCCCTGTTCCCGTAGACACTGGACGATTGACCACTTCAACAGGATTTTCCGGCAATGGTGTATTGCGAGATATAGCCTTTCTCTCTTTCAGCAATGCTAACGAAATATATTTAACCTGAGAATCGAGACCTACTCTTTTTTTAAACAACTGTGCGGCTACATTGGCTTGGCTTTTGGTAGGATAGTCTCCAGTCTGTACAACTCTCCACAAACGCCCTTTTGAATCAAATAATCTAATTAAAGTAGGAGAATATCCAAGCCCCTCAAGATAAGACATGAAATCCCATGCATTATCAGCTTTGAGAAATGAACTTACACGCACAGTCCATACGATTTCGCCTTTATCAACAGGTGCAGTATTCTGCCCCTGTGCAAATAAATGCTCAGGATTTAAGACTGACAAAGTGAGCACGAAAGTCAGTGCGAGAAGTATAAAAGCAGATATTCTTTTCAACTCACAACCTATTTAGTAAGTTTAGCATTAGCTTTGAGAGTATCATTTCGATCTCTTCTCTTAATAATGCGTTCAGCACGCCTGAACTCCCTGTCAGCATTCGCTTCACGCCCCAAAAGACGATATATTTCTGCCAACTGATACCGGGCATCAGCATCATCTGGAACCAATCTAAGATAAGATCTGAACTTAGAAATAGCTCTGTTATACTGCTCACGCTCACCAAGTAGAATAGCAATACCCTTTAGAGCGGTATGATTGTCTTTGTTAACTTTAAGTGCAGCCTCAAACAAAGAATAGGCATCGCTATTAAAATTATTAAAAAGAGCTTCCGCACCAAGCCGAGCCAGAAAGACACCATCGGTACTATACTCTTTTCCAAGCCTCTTATAAATAGCTGAAGCCTCAGATCCACGTCCTGCCTGCTGCAATGCTATGGCCAGCAAAAACCCCTCAAAACGAGGCAGTTTATCCAACCGGGCATAAGGTTCAAGAATATCTAGAGCAGCTTCAGGCTTCTTCTCATCAATAAATGCTCTTGCAAGTTCAATACGATAAGATTCAGGTAGATGTCCTGCTTCATAAAGTTCATTGAAAAGCTTAATTCGCTGAGCATTCATATCTGCAAAGCCATATGTTTTTGCCAGTTCAAGTTTTAACTCAATATCATCAGGACTAAGAGATCTGGCCCGTTCATAATATACAACTGCCTTTTTATACTCAGCTGAATCGGAAAATCCCTTTGCTGCTTGAACAGCCAGGCTGAAATTATGTGGTTTTTCATCTGACATTTCACCCCAGTATTTAGCAGCTATCTGCGGTCTGTCTGTCCATCCTGCAAGCCGCGCTAATTCTTTACGAACCTTTTTCCTTTTGTAGTCTAAGCCATAAAGCTGCTCGTAGATACGATAAGCCTCTTCACTTAAACCGGCTCTATCTGCAAATTCAGCCCAATTTAAAAGCATATCAAGATTTTTACTTCCAACACTGGCAAAGGCGGCAAGTAAGTTACGAGCCTTGGCACTATCCCCTGCGGCATCCCAAACTGCCGCGACGAGCATCGCGACCTGTTCATCATAAGGCCTTAATTTCTCGGCAGTTTCTGCAGCATCTTTAAAGATAGTCTTATCTCCGGTATACGAAGCAGTTTGAATAAGCTTCATCACATAATCCAGATTTCCACCACTAAGAAGTGCCGCTTTTTTATAATATGCATAAGCGTCTTTAGGAGCATTAAGCCAAAGCATCACTTCTCCGGCCTGTGCTAAAATCTTGATATTTTTTGGTGCAAGCTTCTCTGCATATCTTGCTGCCTCACGCGTCAATTTTAAATTTTGTGTATCTGAAGCAGCAAGAATCATATTTAGTATATCAGTTTCCTGCACTTCTTTGCTAGCAACTTGACGATAAAATTCATACGCTTTAGCAGGGTCCCCAGAAGCCAACCATGCCTCGCCAGCCTTACGCATCAATTTTACGTTTCCGGGACTAAATTTAAGTGCAATATCAATAGTATCAGTAACCAATTTCTTCTCTTTTGAAGCAATGGCTGCATCGACCAGCCTCTCGTAATCTATTACAGTGGCACCGTTACTTTCCGTGATACTTTTCAAAACAGGGTAGGCTTCAAGAGGCCGATCCAGACTTAATAGAACATCGGCCTTGGTACGCAGATACTCAGAATCGGAAATATTAACATCAGCAGTATTTGAAATGACTTCTGCCATAAGCTGCTTATCAGAGCTGTACAAAGCTGCACGCAACATATCGTGTGCATATTTCACCCAGTTATTAAACTTTGCGGCCAGCTTTCTAAACATGGTGACCGCTTTACGATGATTCCCGGTCTCCATATAAATCTGTCCTAGATTGGCATGATGTTCCTCATTATCAGGTTCAAGTGTAACCAATTTCTCCAAAGCCGCTTCGGCCAAATCAAGACGGCCGGCTGAACGAGCCAATTCAACTGTCTCTTTTGCAAGGACAACGTTATCTGGAACAATTTTTTCAAGATCATTAAGAATTGCCAACGCAGTCTCATACTGCTGAAACCATCCCAATACAGTTGCAAGCCTCAAACGGTTTACAATAGATTTGCCATTTTCTTCGTCCATACGCAGCGCATAATTGTAACCATCTGCAGAGCGCCCCATTGCAACAAAATTTTCCAAAACATAAGTTACATATTCAATCTGATTAATTTTATCTTTCTGTTCAAGAGCATTGCGAAACTGCTCACCTACTACAAAGATCTGCCGAATCAAGTAACTAAGGTGCTGATTTTGAGGATCTTGTTCATGCTCAACTGCAAGTAGATCTACTGTTTTACGTAACTCAGTCAAAAATAAACTTATAAAACTTTTTTCCCCCTGCAACTTGTTCAATCGGATAATTGCAGCTACTTCCTCAGGCAACATGCCAAAATAGCGATAGTACATGACCAACTTTTGAAGAGGGTTAGACTCTTTCACCCTTATGTTTGCAATCCTTTCCCATGTTTGCATAGCTTCTTGAGGCATAACATCCCATTCATAAAGCAGTACAAGCTTATCAAGAGCCTCTTTATTATCAGGTTTGTGCTTAAGCAAACGTTCAAGACTAGCAATAGCCTTACGCGGTAAACCTCGATACGTGTATACATCTGCACCAAGACTCAAAAGTTCCAGATCATCAGGATCTTCTTCAAGCAGCCGTGTTAAAATTTCAGAAGCTTTTTGAATATCACCATTTTTTAAATACAGAGGAACCATATCCCTTGGAAAGGGATATATAAGTACGGTACTACCGACTATGATGAGTACAAAAAAGAGTACCCGCCAAATCTTAATATTCAAATTTTGACAATCTCCACAGGCCCGGAAGTTATATCTCTAAGAGTTAAAATACCTTGGCCGTTACTACCTACTTCAGTAGCAGCGTGATCAGGCCTGATAATTCTATATTTGTGATCTGGATTAACTCCTCCAAATACGATCTTTCCCTTGCTGAAACATTCAAAAACAAATCGCACACCGTTAGCTGTATGCGTTAAATCTCGCACCCAACCTGAAGCTTTTTTAATATAAATATACTTGCTATTTGCACCGTTATCACCTGTTAAAACCAATTCAGCTTGTTTTGTATCGGGTTTAAGATGGATATAAACGCCATCAGGCAGAATATCATAGCCAATTACATTCCTGCAGCTCTCAAGATCAGGCACTTTATTCAAACTATTAATTCTAACAGAAAGACAGTCACCATAACCATTAAATGTATAATGATCAGGATCATTTTTATTGATTACGCCAGTCAAAAATCCACGCACCATTTTAATGTAGGATGAAGCATAAACCCTTGCCGTATCCTGATTCATTACCCACTCATAAACATCTTCCAAAGCCTGAAGAGATGAAAATTTTTCCCCGCTATAAAAATGGAAATAAATATCTATAGGCATAACACGCCGCGGAGATTCAGTTCGTTTCATAGTTTCGACAATATTTCTAAAACCGAAAAAAGGGCCGGTCCAAAGATTAGTTAAAATATTTTCATTGGCTTGACCTGTAAAAATCTGATTGTACTGCCCAAGAGCAAGATAAAGAGGAGACACTCCAAAATAGGAATTACGGCGAGAATCCATAACAGAATCCCCGCCATTAAGATTTAGGAGACCTGCATTATCAGCAATTGCCACTTGCTCAGAAGTGGGATCACACATTCCTGACCAGAAAAGCACCCTGCATGGTTTTTCCGCAGGAGCCAGACTTTCAGAAATATAATTGCAGGAATCGACTATCTCGTATTTTGCATTAAATTTATATCCAGTTTTTTCATACTGGCCGACAATAAAATCCTGATCATATTCCTTAGAATCTCGAAGTTTGGCATTCCATGCAAAAGGATGTGTATAGGTATGAGAGGAAGGTTCTACATTTTTCATATCGAAAAGAGTGCGGGCAAGCTCTACATTATCAATGCTTCCACGCACATCAGGGTCAATTTCACCGGCAATAACAGATGCAGAATTAGGGAAATCATATCGCGCAAAAATGCGCTCCATAATGATTTCTCCACAATTTTTATTCTTATCAACCTCAGTATATCCGGCAAAACCGTCGCCATCGATATGGGCAAAAGCAACACGCAATCCATTTAACGTAGTAGGTGTAAAAGCAGGCATGCCCTGCAGACCAAGCGACTGTCTTAAAAATTCAAACGGGTTAAGATACCATTGCTTCAGATAATTTACAGGGTCCTGCCAACGTATATATCCGTTAAAAGCAAATCCTCCTCCGGGACCAGTTGCTACAACTGAGCCGTTGGCAGTCTTTCCATTCTCACTTACAGCAACCCAAGTGCTGGTGGCGTTACTTACAGGAACTACTTGCGCATAGTAATAAGGAAAAACAGGTAACTTTCTCTCAAAATTCATCCACTTATTATCAATTGCAGCATACTTCAATTTCATACGGTCATTTGTAGCATTTCCCTGCCATGAAAACCCTAGATTAGAATAGATTTCTTTAATCAAAGCAGAATCAACAACTTCATTTTCTAAATTTGTGTATGCTCCCAGACTACCTATTATAATAATTTTTTTTCCTGACTTTTGTTGTTCAGCAAGCCATTTGAGAAATTTTTCAGGCTCAGCCATTTTATCATCTGGAAAAGAAGTTAAGATTGCCTCGTATTTTTCCATCTCCGTTGAGTCAGGATAATCAAAATCGTTAAAATCTATAAGTTGATACATAAAGCCCAGATAATTTAACGGCAGAGCAAAGCCTTCCATGAAAAAATTCTCACGGGCAGGAAAAGCTCCATCGCTGACATACAAGACTAAAACCTTGCGCTTTACGGGTGCAGCGGCAGCTGGAAAAGCCAGCACAGTAATGAACAAAAAAATTAACAGATTAGGGATTAATCTCGTGAACATAAACTTCATTAAGATCCGGCGTACTGACATAAGGTACAAATCCTTGTTTTCGAGAAAAATCATAAGCCCTGTTAATAGCATCCACATCATCTATTGGTGAATAATCAAGGCTCAACACAACAAGTTTAGGATTTTTCTCAATTGCCACGAAAGCTTTTGCAATCAAGAACTCACGATCAGAGTCTGATACATCGCTTCGAACACCACTCGATAAATGCATGTTGCTACTAAGACCTTCAATCAAAAGATAATCGAGATACGGTGCGGTGCGACGAATAATCTCGAACCCTCTATTTTGGCATAGCAATAATTCAGGATATTTTTTTCGAATATCTTTAACTAACTCGACACAACTCCGCTCAGTCCCTTTATATTTATCAGGGTCACGCCGTTGCATATCAATAGGAGAATCCAAAGTATCAAAAAAAAGACCATCATATCCGTTAGACAGGGCATCAGGAATAATGTGGTTTAACAGTAATGCCTGCCACTCGGGACGACGCACATCAACTACCCAAGAATTCCAGTTCTTATTATGACGAACCAGTAATCCTAGCTTCTTTGCTTCTCCATAATAAGGGCTATTCTCCGTAATTTCTCCAAGACTGACGTATACGAGAACTTTTACTCCGCCAGCACGTAAAGGGTCCGGGTTTTGACCCCTTGGATCAGAAATAAGGAGGTCAAAACCAGTCAGCTGTGCTGTCCTATCCTTATCACCGTAATAGCACGCCCAAGCTGAAACCTGATTAGGATTCTTACCCAGTGCAATCCTGTATCCGAACAAAGTAAAAGTAATCACGGCCAGAAGCGCAACTACTGCGCAGGAACAGCTGACATTGCTGCGACCATCTTCGACAAGACATCCTGTGCCACACTGTTGAGAGATTCTGTACATCCGAAAAAGCAACCTCCACTTTGTGATGAAGATGAAGCCCAAAGGACTTTACCGGAAGAAACATCGATCATTCTCAAATTTATTCCAACTGTAGGACTCTGGTTCACACCACGCTTGTACTGGTATTCGGAAACAGAACCATAGATAACAGTATCAACGCCAAGCTTATTACCCATTTTCTGTGCAACAACATCATCCATTACAAAATCAAGATCATCTTCATCACCCCGAACACGCTTAAGCATATCGGTTGATTCCATGAGTTTAAACTTAGTGGATGAATAAAGTTCAGTTGAAAGCAACTCACTGACGATACGTCCGGCATTAGGTGTAGTGGTAAGATTTACCAAAGGTAAAACAGCAACAAAACGTGCTTCACTTGCAATACCATTCGGCTGGACGTAATCCTTCATATATGTACCGGAGCACCCAGCCAAAATCATAATTAAAAAAACACCCATAAATGAAAATTTTTTCACGTGACCCTCCTTAATATTCCAAAAATAAAAATAACTACTTTAAATAACTATTTAAAATACAAACTTAATTTAATATTTACACAACAAATCAAGAAAACAGGAACCAAAGAACATTCTAATTCTGTGATATACTTATATATACGCTCTAAAAGTTATCATGAAAAGTATTTTCAATATTATTTTACATATTGCATTTATATTTGGTACATAAACAGCTAATTCATTTTAACATTAAACTATGTCATACTATTATGATGTCTAAACAGACCAAAACAGAAGAAAATATGAAAGCAAATACAATTATCGTTCTAGCATTGCTTGTAATAATTTCAGCATGCACATCTAAAGCATCTTCATTGGTAGACTCACAAGTAGATAAACAAAAAATAAAAGTTGATTTCAGAAAAACTTCTCCCCTTAATAAAATTACAAGCTGGGCATATCTTTTACAAAACCCATCAGTTGCCCAACTTGCTGAGTCTCCCTATGACCTTATCGTAACCGATTACTCCAAAGATGGATCCGACCAAAAAAGGATTACTCAATCAGAAATATCCGTTCTACATAAATTCAGCAAAACGGTACTCTGTTATTTCTCAATCGGCGAAGCTGAAGAATATAGATTTTATTGGAAAAAAGAGTGGAAAAATAACCCGCCTCATTTTCTAGGCATAGAAAATCCAGACTGGGCAGCAAACTACAAAGTAAAATACTGGCGTGAAGATTGGTGGGAAATATGCTTACAGCCTTATCTTGACAGTATCCTTGAAGCAGGTTTTGATGGTGTTTATCTCGACATCGTTGATGCATACTGGTTTTGGCACGAACAAGGGATGGAGGTTCAAAACACTGCCGATGACATGGTGAAACTCATCAAAAGAATTGCTGACTACTGTCGCAAGAGTGCTGGTAAAAACTTTATAATCTGCCCGCAAAATGGACTTGGTGTTTTTGAATCATGTTCACCAGAATATAAGGATATATATTTCAAAACAATAAATATGGTTGGACTTGAAAGCCTGCTCTTCAACATTCACAGTGAAAGTGATCGTGATTACCGCCTGACTCTCTGCAAAAAACTTACGGATGCAGGAAAAATAGTTCTGGACGTAGAGTATATTGATAAAATTAAATATGTTGACTATCTCGATAAAATTGAAAAGTTGAACTTTCCACTTATTCCCTACGCATCAGCTCCGGACGCAGCACTTAATAAACTGACTGATTTTTATAAATATCGTAAATAATTTTTTACGGCTGACTTTGAATACGATTTTATCGAAAAGATATAATTCCACCAGTGTGTAAGGCATTCAGAGCAATTGCAATTCCTGCCAGCATTACCAGTCCAGCACTTATAACTGGCAGATTTTCTATCCATTCACGTGCTCCGGAAAATCTCTCGGTCAACTTTGAAGCTCGCACAGTTAATATACCTATTATTATTAAAATTGCAGCCAGCCCAAGACTGAAAGCTGAAATGAGAAGCAGTCCGAAAAGAATTCTTCCAAATGCAACTGAAGCCAGCAAAACAACCAAAGCAGTTGGACATGGAACCATTCCACCTGCAATCCCAAGACTTAACATTGACCACCATGTGACAGATCCAGAACTCTCGCTGTGGTGATGATCGTGATGGTGGTGATGATGCACAGCCCGTTTAGCAAGCATAATATAGCCAACTAAAAACACTAAAACACCTGAAAATGCACCCAGCCATGGATAAAGCTCATTAGGCAAAAAGTAGTGTGACAGCAAAAGCGCGGTGACCCCAAGAACAATAACACTGGCAACATGGGTTATGGTTACAATTGTCCCCAATATGAATGCATCGCGAATCCGCCCGCTTTTACCGATGAGATAAGCTGCAACCATTGCCTTACCATGCCCGGGACTGAGAGCATGGCCCATTCCCAGCACAAATGCGAGACCAAGGGCAAATAATGCAGCGCCTGTTCCCAGATTCTCACGTGAAAGATAATCTTTTAAAGCAGCCTGAGTTGAATTCTCCTGCGGATCAGGCTTTAAAATATTATCCACTTGAGCAGTACCGGAAACTGAACCTGACTCGGTTTTAACGCCACCATGTCTAGGAAAAAACTGATAATTTAACTCTCTTGCATCAGGAGAGGTTTTTACTATGCTAAACTGAGGATCAGCCTGAACCATCCATTTCAACCATTTAAGTTCGCCTGTTCTAAAATTATTATCTGAAAATTTAAAATATTGTTTAGCATAATCATCATTGCTGATTGGAATTGTATAAATGAGATTAGAACGAAGGCCATTATTGTACCCGCCGCGGGCTGGCGTAACAGATTTATAATAAAGAGATGGAATAACGTCCTTGTCATTTAAATTAATTTTAAGATTGGGGGATAATATATTGTGAATTGAACTCGATAGCTCATCCTCCTCTTTCGCTGAAACTTTCCCGTCACGATTTGTGTCAGGTATGAGAGCAGCTGTAATAGAAGGACCTATTGAAGTATTATACAAAATCAACAGCCTACCATCCTCGTTCATGATGGTAGTTTCCTGCACGACCTCACCAAACGGATGGGCCTGCACAGACATGGGCGCGCACAACATAAAAGAACAAGCTAAAAAGAAAAGTATGCTTCGCATCAAAGTATCTCTCAATAATCAGTGTTACAAATAACTATAAAATAAATATCGAACATTTTTCTGTCAGCAAATCAATCATTATTACTTTATCACTATTCCCATTTTAATTTTACTCATAATTAATGGTTCCTTCCTATACATACACGCTTGACACTCAATAAACTCAACGTTATACCTCATAAAAGTGACCGCTAGTCACATTATGACCGACGGTCTCAAATTAAAATTATCAGGGATTAAATGGCTAGAAAACAACAAGAAAAATCCAGACAGACTAAGCAAGAGCTTATGGATGCAGCAAATGAGCTTTTCGGCAAAAAAGGTTTTATGGAAACAACTGTTGCTGAAATCACAAAACATGCAGGTTATGCCAAAGGTAGTTTTTACCGTCATTGGGCTAGTAAAGATAAACTTTTCCTTGAAATTGTTGAGGATAAATTGACTCAATACCGCAACCTCCGTGATGATAGACTGGGAAAAGCTGCTTCCTTGGAAGAAGTTATGAATATCATCTGGGATTTTCTGGAAAATATTGTACGAGACCATAATTGGGCAAAAGTTTTTCTGGAATTTACTGTTTATGCCTCACGCATTCCAGAACTGCGCGAAGATCTGAGTCTGAGTCAGTATAGATTCTCTGAAACAGTCTTTGCCAATCTGATCCGAAATTTCATTGAAACAGATTATCCTCCAGAAAAAATTGGAGCGTTCAACACAGTCCTTTTCGAAGGATTCATGGTTCAAAATGCGCTTAAAACCGGAGTTGTGGACCTCACCGATGTACGTGAAACGGCAATAAATCTTGCACTTAGCAAAGGGCTTAAAAAAGCTGAATAAAATCGGCAGATAATTTTCAATTATTTATGGAGGAAACATGAAGAAACTTTTACTGACGTTCATAACCGTGGCGATATGTATGTGCATAATGCCTGTAATAGCTGGTGCTAAAACTATAAACCTCACCTACTCAAATTTTTTCCCGCCGACCCATATCCAGTCTAAGCTTGCGCAGCAATGGGCTGATGAAGTGGCCAAACGAACCGAAGGAAGAGTTACAATTACATATTTTCCCGGTGGTACGTTGACCAAAGCAAAACAATGCTATGATGGTGTCGTTGAAGGCCTTTCAGATATCGGCATGTCTGCTCTAGCCTACTCACGGGGAAGATTCCCAACTATGGCAGCAGTAGACCTGCCGCTGGGATATAAATCAGGTAAGGCTGCAACAAAAGTAGCTAATGCTGTCTATACTAAATTTAAGCCCAAAGAACTTAATGATGTAGTCCCAATGTACTTTCATGCCCATGGACCGGGATTGCTTTTTACAGCGAAAAAACCTGTTAAAACTCTTGAAGATATTAAAGGTATGAAACTTCGCGGTACAGGCAATTCAGCACAGCTGTTAAAAGCTCTTGGAGCATCTCCGGTTGCTATGTCCATGCCAGATAGCTATCAGGCTATCCGCAAGGGAGTTGTAAACGGTGGTATATACCCGATGGAGAGCAACAAAGGCTGGAAAATGGGTGAAGTAGTTGATTTTTGCACACTTGATTATCCTGTCGGTTATACCACCACTTTCTTTGCTGTCATGAACAAAGATAAGTGGGATTCAATCTCAGAACAGGACCAAAAAATTATCACTGAATTAAACAAAGAGTGGGCCGAAAAACACGGTCAGGCATGGGATGAAAGCGATAAAATCGGGCGTAAATTCCTTACAGAGAAAGGTGGACAGTTTATCGAACTAAGTGAAGCTGAAGGACAGAGATGGAAAGATAAAGCCGCCCCGATGATGGAAGAATACATAAAAAAAGCTAACAAAAAGAAACTTGATGGGAAAGCGATACTCAGCTTTACCATAGAAACACTTAATACATCTCAGTAAATAATTATTTGTAACACAGCTGAATATCCGGCAAAAAAGTTCAAGGTGCTAGTTATTAGCTGCGTCTTGAACTTTTTTGCCTAAATAAAATGAAACATAATAAAGTATAATATTTGATATCATTGGAGTGATCAGTGAGCAATTCTAAAATCTCAGGCTTTATAGATAAGCTAGAGAGCGTACTTAAAAATATTGCCGCAACATGTCTGATAGGTATGGCTCTATTGACCGGTGCTGACATAATTTCGCGGAGCGTCTTCGGTAAACCAATATTAGGTGTAGAAGAGCTTGTTACCGTCTTAGCGGTGCTTACGACAGGACTTGCCCTTGGATATGCACAGTCGCAAAAAGCAAATATCGGAGTTGAATTTGTATATAGCAAACTCAGGAAACAGACCAGACTGATCATTAAACGAGTTACTACAACTGCCGGGGCAGCACTTTTCGGAATAGTCACATGGCGCCTATATTTATATGGATGTACCATGCGCGAAGCAAATGAAGTGACGATGACTCTTGAACTTCCAACAGATATTATCATCTATGCTCTTGCTTTCGGTTTCGGATGTTTCACACTAATCTTAATAAAAGAGCTCATCATGCTTTTCACCGAGGAAGACTAAATGGAACCGACCACTCTAGGAATTATCGGCATCTTTGTCATGCTGGCATTACTCATGACACGCATGCCGGTGGCATATGTAATGACTCTGGTTGGGTTCGGCGGATTTTCCATGCTGATTTCACTTAAAGGAGGTATGAATCTCCTTTCTCGCAGTTTTTATGATACTTTTTCATCTTATAGTCTTTCAACTATCCCTCTTTTTATTTTAATGGGACAGCTAGCATTTAACAGCGGTATCAGCAGAAGGCTTTATAATACAGCCTACCATTTCCTGGGACATATTCAGGGGGGCCTGGCAATGGCTACAGTAGCAGCCTGTACCGCCTTCGGATCAGTTTGCGGATCAAGCCCTGCGACAGCAGCAACGATGGCTACTGTCGGTATTCCTGAAATGAAACGCTATGGATACTCCAATTCACTGGCAGCAGGATCTGTAGCATCTGGTGGAGGACTGGGAATGATTATGCCTCCCAGTATAGTTCTCATTGTCTACGGAATCTTGACGGAACAATCTATCGGTGAATTATTCATGGCCGGAATAATTCCATCGATTGTACTCACAATTCTGTTTATCATTGCTATTGCGATAATCTGCAGGCGTGATCCAAGCTTAGGCCCGAAAGGTGAAAATTTTCCCCTTAAAGAAAAACTTAAATCACTGTTAGGTCTAATCGATACAATAGCTGTTTTTGGTTTAGTGATCGGTGGTATGTTTTTCGGTTTCTTTACTCCCAATGAGTCAGCAGCAGTAGGTGTACTTGGAATTCTGCTTCTCGGAATTATCAAACGCCAACTTACTTGGCAGGCTTTTGTCAACTCACTGTATGAAACACTACGCACCTCATGCATGGTCTTGTTTCTAGTAGCCGGAGCTGTAATATTCGGTAAATTCCTGGCTGTGACCAGAATTCCTTTTAATGTTGCAGAATGGACAGCTTCATTTGACCTGCATCCTCTTATCATAATGACCATGATACTAATTGTTTATTTCATCGGTGGTTGCATTATGGATGCACTGGCACTTATCATGCTTACCATCCCAGTTTTCTACCCTGTTATTAATACCTTAGGTTTTGATCCCATATGGTTTGGAGTTATCATTGTTCTTGTTACGCAGATAGGTGTCATAACCCCACCTGTTGGAATCAATGTCTATGTTGTATACGGCATGGCACAAAAAGTTGCCCCGGATATTACTCTTGAGGATATTTTTAAAGGAACTATGCCATTTCTATCGGCAATTCTAGCTGGAATAATTTTATTCGCAATTTTCCCACAACTGATTCTATACTTACCCCAAGCGATGTATTAAAAAATATTGTTGATTCATGCTGTCTTTTTGTAAATACTTTCTCCAAGTATGAACATAATGAAAGTAAATATTATTCTGCCTCTGACTAAAAGGACAATTTATGAGTGAACCATGTGAAAACGTAGATATCAAAGAAGTGATTGAAGAAAAAATTCCATTTGATCACTTTCTAGGCATTAAAGTAGAGTGTGCGGGGAAAAATTACGCCCGCCTAAGATTGCCATATCGTCCAGAATTTATTGGTGATGCCAGACGTCCAGCTCTACATGGCGGAGTCATATCTATGCTTGTAGATACTTGCGGAGGAACGGCTGTATGGGCATCTGGTGATGTTAATGACCGAGTAGCTACAATAGATCTAAGAATTGATTATCTCCGCCCTGCACCTCCAGAAGATATAGTAGCTGAAGCACGAGTTAAGCTTCTTGGAAACAGAGTTGGTAATACCTCAATTATTGTATTTGCCGCTTCAGATCCTGATGTGATTATTGCTGAAGGCCGCGCAGTTTATAATGTAAGGAAAGATTCTGTAGATTAACATATAAAACTATCTTCGTTTTAAAAATTAGCCGCAGTAACTATATAGTTACTGTGGCTTTAATTTTTACTAATGTGAATATTAGCGACCATAAGTAAGCGATAATTAGCAAAATTATGTTCATAGACTTTAATATGCGTTTCACCTCAAGACTAAACGCCCTCATAGATGCGCATATGCTTATTGAAAGACTGAAAACAACCGGCAGCACGTGCTGGTAGGGCAGATGAAAATCGACGGTTGAAAATTTAATCAATCAGATTCGCCCCGTTCTTTGGTATATCCCCATAACTTGGCTCTACCTCAAAGAAAGGGGCGATAATCTAAGCTCCTAAAAAGAAGGCATACCGAACCAACTCGATATGCCCTATAAGTTAACTAAATTTCCGACCAAAGAAAGGAAGTCAACTTATGGAGCGAATTTTAATTGGTCTACCTTATTTTGCAATGAAAAAAGTGATTTCGTATTTTCCTATAATTCTTGATGTGGAGTGGACGGGACAACCTATCTGTCCCAGATGCCGAAGTTCTTCTTTTCGGATCAAGGATACATTTTGGCGATTCATAAAAAGTGTTCCGCATCTGGGCTGATCTTCGACTTTGCGGGTGAAATGTCACAAGCATCATTGCAAGGATTGTGGCCGATATTTTAACACGCGTATGGGCGGTGTCCAGAAATGGAGTCGCTCAACAGAGCTGTTGAAGCGTGAAGTGTTCAGAGCTTACAACAACGGCTGTTCCAACAAAACGATTGCTAACGAAAACGGTCTCGGTGTTGCCAGTGTAGAGCGTTTCTACCACCAAGTTATCAAGCTTAAAATCAGCCACTATAAGAACAAAGTGTGCCCCCGTTATCTGGGCATAGATGAACATCGTTTCACTCGCAAAGTCGGTTTTTCAACTACGTTTTGCGATCTTAAGAACAATAGCATTTTTGATATTGCGCAAGGCCGTAGTGCGTCTGAATTACTTCCTTTTCTCAGGGCTCTTAAAGGGCGTAGTAAGGTAAAAGTTGTTTGTATCGATATGAACTCGGCCTATCGCCATCTGGTAAAAAACTGGTTCCCGAACGCTAAGATTGTCTCGGATCGATTTCACGTAATCAGGTTGGTTAATCATCATTTTACAAAGGCTTGCAAATTGATTGATGAAGAAAATATTTCATATGGGCGAGGTGGAATTATGCGTGCCTTGTTGTGTCGGCAGGACCGTTTGACCGAAAAACGAAAAGTACTGTTAGCCGACTATTTTCAAGCGCAGCCAGCAATTGAAAGTCTTTATTTGTTCTGCCATGAACTGAACGACTTGTTGCGAACCAAGGCACAAAACAATCAAAGCTGTAAAAAATATATTTTCGAATTGCTTGATAAAATCAAGCAACTTCAGCAGAGTCCTTTTGCTCCGCTTCGGACACTGGGCAGAACTCTGAACAGCTGGAAAGAAGAAGTGGCCCGCATGTTTCGCTACACAAAAAACAACGGGATAACGGAAGGGTTTCATCGTAAAATGAAACTCATTCAACGACGGGCATACTGGTTCAGAAACTTTGAAAATTATCGGCTGCGTGTGCGGTTTTGTGCGGGTAGTCGAGAGTAGAATCAACGGTTGGAAGTTTGATCATTCGGGCTTGTGCCCCTTTGTTTGGTGTAGACCCCCTATTCCCCTCACTCCTAACCTATTTTCTTAAACGCAAAAGAGCCCCGTACACGTAGTTGTACGGGGCTTGGCTGCCCTTTTTACAGGGCGAAAAAAAGTCCTTGCGACGACCTACTTTCCCACTAGCTACCTAGCAGTATCATTGGCGATGGAGGGCTTAACTTCCGAGTTCGGAATGGGGTCGGGTGTGGCCCCTCCTCAATGGTCGCAAGGACAAATTCCTTGGTCAAAAACTTTGGACCGTGCGTGGTCCTTGGTTATTAACTATAAATATATAG